>JALYOK010000485.1 GCA_030856925.1 Pseudomonadota bacterium | reverse complement strand
ATGGATTCCCGCTTTCGCGGGAATGACAATAAAAGGGGAATACCCGTCGTTCACCACCCCGATTCCTTCTCTGACGTCGCGCTGATTTTGTGTATCGACAAATCGGCGCCGGTGAATTCATCTTCCTGAGTAAGGCGCAGTCCGACCATCGCCTTGACGCCGCCATAGACGATCAAGCCGCCGATCACTGCAACGGTAATGCCCAGCAGCGTGCCGATGAGTTGCGATATAAAGCTGACACCGCCGAGACCGCCTAGCGCCTTGCTGCCGAAGATGCCGCAGGCGATGCCGCCGAGCGCGCCGCACAAGCCATGCAAGGGCCATACGCCCAGGACGTCATCGATCTTCCATTTATTTTGTGTCAGCGTGAACATGTAGACGAACATGGCGCCGGCGATAACGCCCGTGGCCAATGCGCCGAGCGGATGCATCACGTCGGAACCCGCACATATGGCAACCAGACCGGCAAGGGGGCCGTTGTGCACGAAGCCGGGGTCGTTCTTGCCGGCTGCTAACGCCGCCAGAGTGCCTCCAACCATCGCCATCAGAGAATTCACCGCGACCAAGCCCGAGACTTTGTCGATGGTTTGGGCGGACATTACGTTGAAGCCGAACCAGCCCACCGCCAAGGTCCAGGCGCCGACCGCGAGGAACGGAATGCTCGAGGGCGGATGGGCGGAGATGCGGCCGTCTTTGGTATAACGCCCGCTGCGCGCGCCGAGGAGAATTACGGCGACAAGACCGATCCAGCCGCCCACCGCATGCACGACAACGGAGCCGGCGAAATCGTGGAACGCGGCGCCGAACGTGGCTGTCAGCCAATCTTGAAGGCCGTAATGATTGTTCCAGGCAATGCCTTCAAAGAACGGATAAATAAAACCCACCAGCAAAAACGAAGCCGCCAACTGCGGATAAAATTTAGCGCGTTCAGCGATGCCGCCCGAAACGATGGCGGGAATCGCGGCGGCGAAAGTCAGTAAAAAAAAGAACTTAACGAGATCGTAACCATTCTTCGCCGTCAAGCTTTCCGCGGCGGAAAAGAAATTCACGCCATAGGCCACCGCATAACCAATAAAAAAATAAGCGATCGTCGACGCGCTAAAATCCGCCAGGATTTTCACTAACGCGTTAACCTGATTTTTCTTGCGCACGGTGCCCAACTCCAAAAACGCGAAGCCGGCGTGCATCGCCAGCACCATGGTGGCGCCGATCAAGATGAATAAAACGTCACTGCCTGCTTTTAGATTTTCCATTCTTCCTCCCCCCCAATAACGAATCCCAATATAACGCAAAAACTACCCCATAAATCTAACTATTTGTTACCGGTAGTAAGCGTAATTGCGCCTTAGAGATTCATGCGTCAAACAATTGCATTTATAGAATTGTTGCTTTATTTTAACGCGTCTATCGGGCGTGGCGGCAAAACACGTAGCCATTTCGTCCAACTCGTCGTTAAATAGTGATGTCGACCTGGGGAGTGTACCAATGCCGAAGGCCAAGACCACCGTAAATTTTCCGTTTAAGCGAAATGTCTGTCCCGATAAACTCGATCTGCGCGATCGGCCCTATCGCCCTGCCATTGCGCTTCAGCCGCCGCAGCGCCTCATACCCACATTGATTTTGCCTGTCCTAAATCAGCGCGAGACGAGCGCGTGTACGGGTTTCGCTTTGTCCAATGTGGCAAATCATCTTTTGATCAAAGCGCGCCGCGCGAAAGAAACCCCCGTCTCCCCATTCATGATTTACGACATGGCGCGGCGCTACGATCAGTTCAAAGACGACGGCAGCGATCCAGACACGGGATCAAGTTTGCGTGCGGCGATAAAGGGTTGGTATAAACACGGCGCCTGCGCGCACAAATCCTGGACGACCTTTGCCATGCCACCCGCGACCAACGACAAATCCGATTGGTGGTTGGAGGCTTCGAAGCGTCCGCTTGGCGCGTACTATCGGGTCGACCCTCGCTCAATTTCCGACATGCACGTGGCGCTTAACGAAACGGGGATACTGTATGCCAGCGCCATCTGTCACGCCGGCTGGTTGAAATCCGTCGACCGAAAATTGAAGCGCGGCGAGTTTTGGGTCATCCCAGGTTTCGATGCATCGCCGGAATTGGAAGGCCACGCCTTCGTGATCATTGGCTACACGCAGCAAGGATTCCTCATTCAGAATTCCTGGAGCACCGCCTGGGGCACGGGCGGCCGCGCTATTCTGAGTTACGAGGATTGGCTAGCGAACGCCATGGATTGCTGGGTGCCGCAATTAGGCGTGGTTACCGACGAGCATCGCGATGTCTCCGTTGCGCCGAGTCTGAGAATCGCCAACGGCCAAGTAAAACTCGCGGTCAACGAAGTGTTGCGTCATCACGAGTTGTCGCCCTTCATCATCGACATGGAGAACAACGGTTCACTATCCAACAGCGGCGAGTTTCGAACTCATGAGGACGATGTCAAAGCGCTGGTGACGTTTCACGCGCAAGAGGCGCGCAAACGCTGGAAACTCAAGCCCGGCGAGCCGCTCGACGTGGCGGTTTATGCCCACGGCGGATTGACCAGTGAGAAGGGCGCTGCCGAGACTGCCGCAAATTGGATTACTGCGCTCTACAACGCGCAAATTTTTCCGATTTTTTTCATGTGGGAAACCGATCTGTGGGAAACGTTGACGAATCGCTTCGACGATTTACAAAAGAACGTGCCGCGCGACGCGGAAGCCGCACGCGGCATGATCGGCAAGTTCTGGAACAAACGGCTGGAGCGATTCCTCGCGCGCGTGGGCACGGAGATTTGGGGCGAGATGAAACAAAATGCCGCCGCCATCAGCAGCCGCGTACCGATCAACGGCAAAGAGAGCGGCGCACGAATTTTGTATAAAGCCTGCCAGGCCTCGGCCGCCGCCAAGAACATTCGTCTGCACCTGATCGGCCATTCCGCCGGATCCATCGTACATTCCTACATCGTCAAAGAATTGGCGCAATACAACTGGATATTCGAAAGCGTCAATTTCATGGCGCCCGCCGTGACGGTCGATACGTTCAAGAAAACCATCGTCCCGGAATTGAAATCCGGCAAGGTCAAGCGCTATCACCAATTCCACCTCAGCGAAACCGCCGAGCAACAGGACAGCACCTGCCGAATGTTGTTGGGCTATGGCCGCTCGTTGTTATATTTGGTTTGCGAATCCTTCGAAGGCGGCCAAACCACGCCGATCCTCGGTATGGAAAAATATTTCGATGATCACGTCGCCAAACTAGGGCTCAAAAACGTGAAGCGATTTACCGCGCCGTGTCAGGAAACAATCAGCACGACCCACGGCGGCTTTGACGATGATCCGATGACCATGAGGAAGATTATCGAGTTGATAAAACAGAGGTAGAAAAAGTCACGCAGGGTCGGCGACTCGTGCCCCCGCCGCGTTCCACAGCAAGGCATGCCCGGAACGCCGCATGGCTATTGGCTCGCAGCGGCATGGCCTGCACAACTTGTGGCGCTGACCTTTTGTATCGTGATGGCGTTCACCGGGCAAACTGCTTCGCATGCGCCGCATCTCACGCATTGATTTTGGTCGATCCATAGCCGATTGTAGTAAAGCGAATCGCTTTTGTTTTGCGCCACCGGTTTATAGCCGATGATGGCGCCGTCGTCTTTTCTAAGCAGCGCGGAAATTTCTACGATACAACCGTCGACCGGTTTAACATTGATGCATTCGTCGCAGAGGATGCACTTCTGGTCGATGATTTCGAATTTGTAGTGACAAAGATAACAGCGCGAGGCTTCCTGTTTCGCGGTCATCGGTTCGAAGCCTGTTTCGACTTCCGCCGTGAGGGTTCGCTTTTGTTTCGCTAAGGTCGGCATGAATTGCAGCGGAATGGCGTTCATGTCGGCGGTGCGCCCGGTGGATCCCGGCCTCAGCGATTTCGATTGGAACGCCGGGCCTACCGTAATCGTTTCTGGCAAGCGATCCATCCGCATCAAGAAACGATCGACCTGTCTCGCGCAGTGTTTCGCGTGACCGATGGCGCTGATAAGTGTTGATGCGCCGAGAGCGAAATCACCGGCGACGAAAAGTTTCTCCTGCGCAGTCGCGACCGATTTGCCGCTTCTGAGCCATTCGTCTGGATTCAAGAGCGCGCCTTTCAGGCTCGCGTCGATCCAGGCGGTTTGCGGGAATTGCCCGGTGGCGAGAATGATGCTGTCGGTCGCCACTTCAAATTCGCTGCCGGCCATATTGATGGGCTGGCTGCGGCCGTGCGAATCCACGGGGCCAGGCATTGTTCTGATGAACTGCGCGCCCGATACTCGCTGTGCGAGGTGCAAAAATTCGTGCGGCGCCGAGCGCGTTTCGAGCGTGCCGCCCTCGTTGCGAAACTCCTCGACTTCGCCAGGCAATACCATCATGTCTTCAATGCCGCGTCGATAATAGATCGTGGTTTCGGCGCCCAGGCGCAACGCGGTGCGGGCGCAATCCAGCGCCGTATAGCCGCCGCCGATAACGATGACTTTGTTGCCGATTTCTTTGCGGCCGAATTCGTTCACCTGCAACAAAAAGTGCAGGCCGTGCTCGATACCCGTCAGGTCTGATCCTGGCAGCGACAAAATATTCGGCCGCAATGTGCCCGCCGCCATGACCACCGCATCGTGATCGGTCAACAATGCCGCAAGCGTAACCTCCGCTCCGATCGCCACGCCGCAGCGAACGTCCACGTTCAGCGCGGTGATCTGAGCGATCTCGCGCTCGATCCATAGACGCGGCAAACGGAACATGGGAATTCCCTGATTGAGCATGCCGCCGGGCGATGTGTGTTTCTCGAACACAGTGACATTGTGTCCCCACAGCGCGAGTTCCCGCGCGGCGCTAAGGCCCGCAACACCGGCGCCGATGATGGCGATGCGCTTACCTGTTTTTTGGAAAATTGGCTTGAGTAAGACCGGCGGCTGCGCCGAAAAATCCGCCGCCGAGCGTTTCGAAAAACAAATCGCGACGGGCTCGCCGTTGCCCGGCCAACCATGGCGACACACATCCTCGCAGGGCCGCGAACACACACGTCCGAGCACAGCGGGAAACACGTTATCACGCAGGTTGATCTCATAAGCTTTGGTAAAGTCGCCTTGGTAAATGGCCTCCAGGTAGCCCGGGATGTCGGTGCCGGCGGGGCAGGCGGTCTGACAGGGGATGTTCTGGCCCCGCCAATTTTGGGCGCGGGGTGAACGAACTGTTTGAGACGATGTTGCGAATGGATCCGTGCCTAACGCGGTTTCCTGTTGCAGTTCGTTGCCGTGAGTAATAAGGGAAGCTCCATCAACCATATTGTTATTCCCGCGGCAGCCAGAGTCCGGAATCGTTCGCAAAAGTCACGAGATCCCCGCCGTTGCGGGAATAACTACATTTCTTCATTGAATTGAATCGGGAATGAGTGGATTTGAATAATAGCATCACCGCCTCGGATACAATACGCGCTCAAGGTTAGAGAGCCGCCATGCCAAACGCAAAACCAACCCATGACTCAAGCTAACCTGCCTCGATCCAGCCTGGTGCTCGTGGCCATGATCACCGTCATCTGGGGATTCAATTGGCCGATCATGAAGACGGTGTTAGGCGAAGTGCCGCCGTTCACGTTTCGCGCGTTGTGCATGGCGGCCGGCGCAATCGGCCTGTTCGCGATCGCCAAGTTCAACGCGCTGCCGCTGCGGGTGCCGGCGGGCCAATGGCAACGATTGATCGCAAGCGCGCTGTTCAACATCACGGGATGGAATCTCCTTATCGCATTCGGACTCAAATATGTCGCTGCCGGACGCGGCGTGATTCTCGCCTACACCATGCCGATGTGGACGGTAATGCTGAGCATGATTTTCCTGCATGAGCAAGTAACCGGCAGACGCGCGCTCGGATTGATGTTCGGCATGATCGCGATGTTCATACTCGTAAGCGTCGAATTCGCGCAGCTCAGGGCGGCGCCGCTCGGCGCGCTGCTGGTTGTCGGTGCGGCATTGTCGTGGTCCATCGGCACCGTCATCATGAAGCGTTATCCCGTCGATCTGCCGACCACATCGATGACTGGATGGATGATGGTTCTTGGCGGAATTCCGATCTGGATTGCGACGCCGTTTTTCGAAAATATCACAGTGCGTAAGATCACTCTCTGGCCCGCGCTCGGCGTAGTGTACAACATGACGCTCGCGGTGGTGTTTTGCTACTGGGCATGGAACAAACTTGTGAGCCGAGGCTCGGCCAGCGTTACCGCCTTATCGACCTTGCTGATCCCCGTTCTCGGTGTCTTTAGCAGCATGTTGCTGCTTGGCGAGCAACCGCGCTGGCAGGAATTCAGCGCGTTAGCTTTAGTCATGGTGTCGCTGATGTTGGTATTGTTGCCGCGGCGGCGCCGGTCTTGAGTGTACGCGGCCCTTGGTAGGAATTCTCCGTAGCGAAACCGATCGTTTGAGTTGTCGGGTTTCGTTCCTCCATCAGCCTACATTTCTGTCTCGTGAAAACTCATCGCGCATCGTATACAATCCAATGCCAAATTGCGGCTCAACCGGGAGAAAATTTTGATCGACGTTTATTCGTGGGCGACGCCCAATGGGCACAAGGTTCACATCATGTTGGAGGAAACCGGTGTGCCGTACAAGGCACACGCTGTGGACATTGGCGCG
>JALYOK010000447.1 GCA_030856925.1 Pseudomonadota bacterium | reverse complement strand
TTCGACTTAGGTAGTGATCACGGTTCACTTGAGCGGACCAATTCCAGGCCGAGGAGGGGAATGCGATAGGCTATAGGCTATAGGCTATAGCCTATCAGCCTCGAGCCGAACGGCGCGCGGACAGGGGTTCTCCCGGCATCATGGTCGGGGAGCCGCACCCATATTGCCTTCATGCATCACATCGCCAAGGGATATCACGGCGAGCAGATCGCTCTGCTCGCCTCTTATTTTTCTCCGCAGAAAAACCAGATCGATTTTTTTCGGGAGATTCAAAACATGGCATACAGGCGACGTGATTTTGTTCGCACCGCTGGAGTCGGTGCGTGGCCGCTACGCTGATAAGCTGCGGTGTTGAACCCTGAGAAAAGTGGGCGAGTGGTTATGATCGGCGCCGGCTACGCGCGCGACCGCGGCTAAATATATCCGTTTCGCAACCATGGTGCTCATTTTTCCCCAGACTACGGGTCCACCCTCAAAAAACGCGTCGCATCTGCGCCGGCCTGGCCGTTCGCGTCGCTGACTTCGACATAGCCTGTCTTGCCGGCATTGAAACGATAGGTTCCATGCAGCACCCAGCCACCGCCGCCCGATCTCTCGTTGTAGTTTTTTGTGGACGCCCCATCAGTGTGCGTCACAGTTATCGGAACATTGGTGGAGCGATTTGGATTGCTGCCCCACCAAATATACACTTGGTAGTTGCCGGCAATGCTTAAGTTCGGTGTCCAACGATAGGTGTCGGCCCCGCTACCGCAGCTATAAAGGGATCCGCCACCGTAGACGTTGGTGGCGATGGAATTGCACCACGTACCGGTGAAAGATCTGCCTCCATTGGGGTCCTGAACGCCCACCGCGGCATTATCGATAATGATCCCCGAGGGCGGCGGGCCGCCGAATTTCCAGCCAACGGGTTTATACAGCCAAACGTTGCCTTCGTTGATGCCGTGCAGAGCCAGTAACGCATCGACATTGGGAATGTATTTCCATTTGCCGAGCACGCCGCCTTGAGAATCCGTGTCGAGCGGCGTTGCGCCGACCGGCGCGACTTGCTTGGTAATTGTCCATCCGCTACCGTCTGCGGTCAATGTCGCGGGCGGCTTAATCATCCATACTCGTCCGTCCCGGCACCACAACACATACTGACGCCGCTCGAGATCGAAATCCATACCGCATTGCCGTAAGCTCAATGCTCCACTGCTCAGAAGCGTAGCGAATTCGCCTGTGGGGTCCACGGGTGTCATTCTAGTCTGGGATTGCACCGTCGAAGTACTAACGTCCCAGTAATCGAATGGCGCACCGGTCGCGCTGTACTTCTGCTTTTTCAAGAAAGTTTTCATGAATGGGTCATAGGCGCAGGTGGGTTGGTCGTCGTTGATCGACAATTGGTATTTGCCTACTTGTTTCCACGTGTCCTGGGTTGGATCATTCACATTGTTGATGATGTAGCGGAAAAGCTGCAACTGTGAACCGCCAAACGTAGCGGCAAGGTAAACAACATCTTTGCCATTTTCCACCGCGTATCCGGTGCATCCGTTGACGTGGTGGGCGGGCAACTGAGGCGGATTCGGAATATTGACGTAGATGTCGCGGTTTTGCCACATATTGGCGCCCAACGTGTCGGGGTAGGGGTTAACGCGCTTTACATGCGAGCCGGTCGAGCCCCCGACTTTATTGCCGTCAGCCTTGTCCGGGTCAAATAAGTAAGGTCCGGTTCGGCGCGAGGTGGTGGCTGTGACTTGACGCATCCAAGCACCGCCGTTGTTCCACGCAGCGCCGCCGAACACCAGAAAACGGTCGATGATCGGTAAGAACATATTGTTGTCATACGTATGGGCGCCAATCGGTGCCTTGTCCTGGCCGTCGATGGCTTTCCAGGTGCCTCGGTCGTCCTGATTCACCTCGCTCGGCAGCGATGCTCGTTCCCACATGCGTGTGGCGCCGCGCCAACGATATACGTCGTTACCGGAATAATTGGCATGCCCGCCGCCAAATATCCACAGGTCGCCGCGATTTGGATCCCAGGCGAACGAACTCCACGCGCTGATCAATTTAGACGGTGTCGGGTTCGAGAGATTCGCAAGCGGGCGGCGGTCAGCCGGCGCCCATACGGATGAAAAGGAATTCAAGTTGACTTTAATCCAAGAACCTTCCGGGATGCCACTCAATAGGGCTTTGAGTCCATCCAGGTTGGGCGCCGCACCGACCGGGCTGCCGTCCGCCGGCTGTGCCTTGCCTTCTTCCACGACCGGTCCAAAACTCAGCGGCTCAGCTTTCTCGACCACGCTTATTTCCATTTCCGCACTAATTCTGGCGTTGGCAGCATCTGTGACCTCCAGTGTGATCACGTTACTACCCAGTAGGGAAGGCATGCCGAAAATGCGGCCCGTGTTATTGTCGAACTCGAGGCCCGGCGGCAACGTCCCGCTCGGTATCGTGAACCGGTAAGGAGGCGCACCGCCGATAACCGTAACGTTCTCGCTGTAAGGCTGCCCTATTTCCGCACTGGCTAAATTCGGGATCGATTCTTCGCCGCCTGGGGAGGCATTAATTTCGAATTGAAGAGGAGGAGCGACGCCGCCGACATACTCGAAGCGAATTGCGTCTACGGCAACGGCGCCGCCATCCCGCGAGCTGATTTCAATCTCATTTTTGGCGGCCGGATCAAATTCATAGAGCCCGAGCAAGTCCCATTGGCCCAGCCGCTTGAATTGATCGACAATAAGGTTGGATTCACCCCGCGTATGCCTGACCGTAACATCCGCAATACCTCCCGCTGGCGTGGTAACAAGGGCTCCCCACACATACGCCTTGTAGTAGCCTCTGTTCTTAACATCGAGCGAAAAAGTTGCGCTCGCCCGTCCGCTCGAACTGAATAATACTTTCTTATGGTCGCCATGAGCGAGATAACCGTCTACCAGTTGAAAGGGTCCCTGGGTTTTAACACGCGTGTCATTATTTTCGATAACCGTGTTCTCGGCCTGCGGTTGGCCTTTGACGTCGGAACCGCCGCCACCCCCTCCACAACCTGCGATCGATAGGATGATTCCAAGCAACGTTAGCTTGATCAGCGCGCCTGTCGTTACGACCGATATCTTAAACATTATTGTTAGGATCCTTTACTAGCTGGTTGCTTTTGCTTTGTTTTCGTATCTGATAAAAAGCGATTATTTTTCAATCGCTTAAATGACGTGAAGGCGTGACAAAAGGAGTATAGAGCAGAATTTTCAAGGCGTAAACCTGACCGATTTCAAGTGGAATGAGGCAGCGATCAAGGCTCGCTCGGGCGACCGAATTCCGAGGAGGGAATTCTGGACGATAGTCTATCGAGGCGCCGAGCCGGAAGCCGCGTGGACACTGCTTGTCCCGCCATCATGGCTGGGGAGCCGCACCCAGGTTGCCTCCCATCAAATCAATCTAGAACTACCCGGATACGATTTCGGGTGCGCGGTTTTCCGACAGTGCTTTGGAATTCTTGTCGAGGCGGAACACCAGGGGTTTGATCTCCACATTCTGTTTAGGAATCTCCGCGCGTTTCACCGCATCGGTGACCAAATGATGCAGCGGCGAAAGGTCGCAAATCGGATCGGTGTTGGTCGCATCCTGCGTCAGCATGTAAGCCTGGCAACGGCAACCGCCAAAATCCTTGGTCTTCTCCGGGCATGAGCGGCATGGCTCTTTCATCCAACTGTCGCCGCGGTAAATGTTGAACGCGTCCGATTCGTACCAAATCGCATCGAGCGCCATGTCGCGTACGTTGGGGAAGTCGATGCCGGGCAGCATGCGTGCTTCGTGGCAAGGTAACACCATGCCGTCAGGCGCGATGTTGATGAAGATATTGCCCCAGCCGTTCATGCAGGCTTTCGGCCGTGTGGCGTGGTAATCGGGAACGACGAAGAAAATCTTCATCTTGTCGCCGATGCGTTTGCGGAATTCATTGACGTAGGCTTCGGCCTTGTCCAACTGGGCGTGGGTCGGAAGCAATTGATCTCGGTTCAGGAAGCTCCAGCCGTAGTATTGCGTATTGGCGAGTTCGACGTAGTCCGCGTCCATTTCTTCCGCAAGCCCCAGGATCTTGTCGATGTGGTCGACGTTCATGCGATGCAGGACCACGTTCAACACCATCGGATAGTCGTATTGCTTCACCATGCGCGCGATCTTTTTCTTCAGATCGAAGGTCTTGGTGCTGGAGAGAAAATCATTCATCTCCTTGGTGGAATCTTGAAATGACACTTGGATATGATCAAGGCCATTTGCCTTGAGGCGCTGAATGCGCGCTTCGTTCATGCCGACGCCGGAAGTGAGCAGGTTGGTGTAAAAGCCCAGTTTGTGCGCTTCGGCGACGATGTCTTCGAGATCGTCGCGCAGCAGCGGCTCGCCGCCGGAAAGGCCCAATTGCACCACGCCCATCTTGCGCGCTTCACCGAGTACGCGAACCCATTCCGCCGTTGTCAACTCCTGATCGTACTTAGAGTAATCGATCGGGTTGTAGCAATAGACACAATGCAGCGGACATTTGTAGGTCAATTCGACGTTGAGCCACTGCGGGTAGGGAATGCCGCTACGCTGCATTTGTTTTAACTCTGATCCAACCGCGTTCATAAGCTATCTCCAGACCGGTGAGCACATCTTTGCGCAAATCCGGCTCGTTAAACGATTTCTGTAACTCTTCCGCAATCGCGCCGATGGTTGTCTTGCCATCGACACGCTTGATGATTTCTCCGGCGCTGCCGTTCAACTGCACGCGGCCCTCCGGGTAGAGCAGCACATAGGCTTTCGGCACTTCCTCCCATTGCAAGCGGAAGTGCTTGGAAATCTCCATGGTATCCGTCAGCTCAAGCGGCTTCTTTTCGCTCAACCTTGGCCTCCATGATTTGCTCCGGCGTCAGGTAATTGAATGCCATGGAATCGAGCATGGACCACAACACATCGAGTTTGAATTGCAAGATTTCTAACGCGCGCTCTTGCAGCGGACGCGTGTTGAAGTAATCCAGGGTAATCGCCAGGCCTTGCTCCACGTCGCGGCGCGCCTGGGCGATGCGTTTCTTGAAGTATGCCAGGCCTTCTTCCTTGATCCACGGATAATGCTCGGGCCAGGTGTTGATGCGTTCCTTATGAATATGCGGCGCGAATAATTCCGTCAGCGAAGAACACACAGACTCTTGCCAGGGGCGCTGGCGGGCAAAATTAATGTAGGCCTCGACGGAAAAACGCACGCCCGGGAGCACGTGTCTTAACGACGTAATTTCGTCGCGAGTGAGCCCAACTGCCTCGCCGAGCCTGATCCAGGTCTCGATGCCGCCTTCGTCGCCGTCAAAGCCATCGTGATCGAGAATCCGCTGGATCCAGCCGCGCCGGACTTGCTGGTCGGGGCAATTGCTCATCACCGCCGCGTCCTTGATCGGGATGCTGATTTGATAAAAGAAACGATTCGCGACCCACTTGCGCACTTGATCAGGCGTCAGCTTGCCGGAATTCAGCAGTACGTTAAAGGGATGATAGATATGATAGCCCTTACCCTTTTCCCTAAGCCTGGCCTCAAATTCCTCTCTGCTCCACGGTATCGATTCACTCGCGCCCATAGTAAGGGAACCTCTAATTAAGTCCATTGCGGCTCGCGTTGGGTCCTGAAGGGGTCGATCGCAAGGCGCCGGCGTGAAGCCAAGGGTTGTTTCCCTTGGCGAGCGGTGCAACGACGCGAGCGGCCCCTTCAGTGCCCAACCCGCATGGGCTGGGGTTTGCCGGGCGGCAAGCTTTGTTGCGACTCGCTGATGTGGAA
>JALYOK010000445.1 GCA_030856925.1 Pseudomonadota bacterium | reverse complement strand
GTATCGGCAGAGTGCTCGCCGTCGAGGTGATGATGATGTCGTGGGTCGCTATCTGCTCAGGCAATTCGCTGAGAGTGATCGCGCTGCCATGGAATTTGTCGGCCAAATGTTTAGCGCGCTCCAGGGTGCGATTCGCGACGGTCACGTGCTTCGGTGTGTGCGCTGCGAAGTGGGTCGCCACCAACTCGATCATCTCGCCGGCGCCGATGAACAACACTCGCTGGCCTTGAATGTTACCGAAAATGCGGTTGGCGAGCTTGAGCGCCGCGGCGGCCATGGAGACGGAGTTCGCGCCGATCGCGGTAGTGCTGCGGACTTCTTTGGCGACGGAGAAAGTGGTTTGGAAAAGTTTATCGAGCAACAATCCGAGCGTCCCCGATTCGCGTGCGGCGCGCGCCGCCTCTTTCACCTGACCCAGAATTTGCGGCTCGCCGATTACCATCGAATCGAGCCCGGAGGCTACGCGATACGCATGCTTCACTGCCGCGCCATCGGCGTGTTGGTAAAGATAGGGCCTGAGCTTATGGGCTTCCAGCGCGTGATACCGAGTCAGCCAGCCCAAAATGCTGTCCGGTGTCCTGGCGAGGCAATAGATTTCCGTGCGATTGCAGGTAGACAAGATCGCGCCCTCGGACACGCCGGGCAATCGGATCAACTCTTGGAGCGCGGGGGTGAGCGATTCCGGCGGGAAAGCCATACTTTCTCGTATAGCGACCGGCGCGCCGTGATGATTGATTCCCACGGTATAAATGTGCTGCGAAACCGCCATAACGATGGGACGAAAAACCTCGTGTCGCTAACAGGAAATTATATCATCCAGACCCACATCGGTCAGAACCACCCCAGGTAGTTTCGACGAGTTCAGCTCCTGTTGGATCAAAGCGCTGCGGTAAATGAGGGTCCGGCGTTACCTCAATCAAACCTGAACCGGAATCCATAAACAATCGTTTTAAGGACGTGATGACGCTGCCGCCAAAGGCTCACGCCAATATCGATACCCACCCTATTTGTCATCGCTTTTGTCAACTACAAAATGTTGACATCGCAATTTGTTCGGCGCATATTAATTCAGTTTGGCTTCAATTATTTAAGACATCTAAACGGTGCGATGTAATTTTGTTTTTTTACTTTAAAACTTTTTTTAAAGGGGTCATATGAAAAAAAGTGTTTATTGCCTCGGGGTTGCGTTAATCGTGACCGCCCACGGCGTTGCGGCAAAGGAAGCGATGCCGAATGACGGAATTAAATCTTACGCAGATCCTATAAAGCGGGAGCGGCGTTTTTCCGCACGTGAAAATGGAAATGAAATCGACGCCTGGCAGCCTTATTTGCGCTGGCATCGAGACGCTTCTTCGCAGAGTTTAAACGATCGCTCCTACTCCCTTCTTGGCGTAGTCCCCAATAAGCAGCTATAAGCCCGCGTATTATACGGCGAATTCTTCTTCTTGAGATTTGGTTCGTAACAACTGTGCCGTCCAAGCCAATTGTTTTGAACTACTGAATGTAACCTTGAAGCCGTTAAAGCGCGGCGAAGAACGGTGCGCCGCAAAGTGTATTCAATTCGCAACTATCGGTGCGTGAAATTCTGCAGCAGCGCATGCCCGTGTTCCGTCAAAATCGATTCCGGATGAAACTGAACGCCCTCCACATTGAGGGATTTATGGCGCACGCCCATGATCTCACCATCGTCCGTCCATGCGGTAATCTCTAAACAATCCGGCAGCGAGGAACGCTCGATCGCCAACGAGTGATAGCGCGTGGCGCGGTAGGGATTCGGTAAATCCTTGAACACCCCCTCGCTTCTATGATGAATCTGTGACGTCTTTCCATGCATCAGTTCTTGCGCGTGGATAATGCGGCCGCCGAAGACCTGGCCTATGCTTTGGTGGCCAAGGCACACACCCAGAATCGGAATTTTCCCGGCAAACTGTTTGATCAACGGCATCGACACCCCTGCCTCATTTGGCGTACAGGGACCGGGCGAAACGACGATGCGGGCGGGCTTCATCGCCGCAATTTCGTCGAGCGTAATTTCGTCGTTGCGGTGGACGACGACGTTTTCACCCAGTTCGCCCAGGTATTGCACCAGGTTGTAGGTAAAAGAATCGTAATTATCGATCATAAGTAACATGATTGAGCTGCGGCGGTGACCTCGGAAACCCGATCACTGTACCAGGAATTATTCACGCTCGCACCGATATGCCATGCTGCAAGCCAGGCTGAAAATCGGATGGCATCTCACCTCCAGTTGGGAATAAATCGGCATAATCCGGGACTTTTGTTAAGATGGGCCATTCGTGTCACACACCGGTAATTAAACCAATTCGAGTTGGTGGCAAAACCGTAGGGGAGTATTCTGGCAACTTACCAGGAAATATCGGACTTTCTCGGCGCCGTTGAGCGGCGCGCTTTCAAGCAGGCGTTTTTCGCCGTTCGCAATGAGGAAGTGGCGCTCGATGTCGTCCAGGATGCCATGCTCAAGCTGACGGAAAAGTACAGCGGCAAGCCGATCGAAGAGCTGCCGATGCTATTTCAGCGCATTCTGCAAAACACCACGCGAGATTATTTTCGCCGTCAGAAGGTACGTTCCACCTGGGTTACGCTATTCTCAAGTTTGGCGGGCAAAAATGAAGACGAAGAAGATCGTGACCCACTCGAAACACTTGAGGTAGAATCCAGGAATGGCGTAGGCGAAACGCCTCCGGCGCGATTGGAGCAAAAACAAGTACTTGGAGCGATAGAGGCAGCCGTGAAGAAACTTCCTCCCCGTCAACGGGAAGCCTTTCTACTGCGTTATTGGGAAGAGTTCGACGTGGCTGAGACCGCTGCTGCGATGGGTTGTTCCGAAGGCAGCGTAAAAACCCACTGTTCTCGTGCGGTGCACGCGTTGGCCGCCACGCTAAAAGCTAAAGGTATCACCCTATGAACGAGCTGGAATTCGCCAAAAAGGTTGCGCAGCAACTTCACCGTAGCGCCCACAATCTAGGTCAAGTCCCCATCGCCCGCTTGAAGGCGGCGCGCGAACGCGCCCTGCAAGCCTATCGCAGCGAGCCCGTCCTGGTTCATGCCGATGGTTCGACCGGCGGCAAGTGGAGCGATCGGCTGTTTCATCACCCCCGTTTGGCCTTGGGGGGACTGGCCGCGTTGTTGGCGCTTGCTGTGGGTCTAAACTTTTGGCAGCAAACGGAGATCGAAAAATCCCCGATCGACGCTCAGATTCTTGCTAGCGATCTACCCTTGCACGCATTCACCCAGCAAAATTTCGATGCATGGCTAAAAAACAATTCCAAGCAATAGCGGTTATCCTGAGCATGGCGCTGGCCGCCGCCGCGGCGGCGCAGGACTGGAACAGCCTGGGCGGCCAAGAAAAATCCGTCCTCGCGCCCCTGTCCAGCCAGTGGAACAGCCTACCGCAGGAGGAAAGAAATCACCTTCTGGACGCCGCCAAACACTACCCAAAAATGTCGCCTGCCGAGCAGGATAAATTTCGCGCCCGGCTGCCCGAGTGGAGCAAGCTAGATTCTGCCGCCCGCAAAGCGGCGCGGGAAAACTATGAACGGCTGAAAAACCTGCCGCCTGATCAACAACAGAAACTCAAAGATAGGTTGCGCTCGCAAGACCCCAATCGCTGATTTCTTTGACGCACGCCGCGTTTCGCAAAGCGGTCTAGTTTCAGTCGTTGTCGTTACCGAACTTCGTGCCGGATATCACCGCCCCCAGCTTCATCCGCCGCATCGCGTGCATGTTATACGAATCTCTGTTGCTGTTGGCCGTGCTGTTCAACGCAGGATTTCTGTTTATCTACCTGACCAACTATCCTGAGCGCTCCGACCTCAGGCCGGCCTTGCAGATTTTCCTAGCTAGCGTGGCGGCGGGTTACTTCACATGGTTTTGGTGCAAATCCGGACAGACCTTGGCGATGAAAACCTGGCGAATCAGATTGGAAAATCAAGACGGCCGGTTGCTGTCCTTTCCCAACACTTTGCTGCGTTTCGCGTTGGCTTTTGTAGGCGTTGCCCTCGCCGGTGTGACGATTTGGTGGGCGCTGCTCGACGACGATGGACAATTCCTGCACGACCGCTTGCTGAAATCGCGGCTCGTGATGGTAGAAAACGGCTAGGAAAAGCATCACGCCAGGAGCCAAATGAGTATTGTCTCCTGGCAAGGCATGCGCGGAGAGCCGCACTGGTACGAGGTGGCCTCGGGCCATTGCCTCTCAGGGCTGGCTCTAGTGACGCTCTACATACCGCATCATGGCAACAGCCAATAAAAAGAACATGAATGTCGGCAGCGCGGCGCTGATGAGGGGATCCCAATCGTTAATTACGCCAAGATTGGAAAACAAACGGTTGAGCAAATAAAACCCTATGCCGAGCATGATGCCGATGAAAATCCTCGAGCTGAGCCCACCGCTGCGGCGCTGATAGATCGCGAAGGGTAGCGCCAGCACCATCATCACCAGCAGTGCGAAAGGGTGAATCAGTTTTGTCCATTTAGCGATTTCGTAGCGGCTGGTTTTTTGCCGGTTTTCGCGCAGGTGTTCGATGTAAGTGAATAAATTCCATACCGACATGTTCTCCGGCACGACCAGCAAAACCGACAATATTTCCGGCGTGACGACAGAATTCCAAGTCGCTTCCGCCAGTTTTTTTAGCGACACACCATCGCCGCTGAACAAGGTTTGATCCACGTCGGTTATTTTCCACGTGCTTTCGCCGCGATACTCGCCGCGCTTCGCCAGGCTGATGCTCTTGAGCCGATATTGGTCATCGAATTCGTAGATCTTGAGGTTACGCAGGCTCGTGTCCGGCAACATTTCCTGGACATTTACGAAAGTCCGCGCGTCTTTCACCCACAACCCGGAGCGAAACTCTTGAGCAACCAGGGCGTTCATGGATTGCAGTCGATATTTTTGCGCGACGCGATCTGAATAGGGCGCAACGACTTCACCGAATACAAAGTTGATCATGGCGAATAGCACACCGACCACGATCAACAATCCCATGATCATGCGCAGCGAATAGCCAGAGGACCGCATCACCGTCAGTTCCGAGTGGGTCGACAGTTGCGTCAGTGCGTAGATCGTGCCGATCAGCGCCGAAATGGGAAAGAGTTGGTAAACGTGGCCGGGTAAGGATAACCATACGAACAGAAAAATTTGCGGCAAACGGTAGCCGCCCTTGCCCAACTGCGGGAGCTCGAAAATGAGATCGAAGAACGCATACAGCATCAACAACGCCACCAGCACCAAGGCCGTGCCGGCGATGACTTCCTTGGCGAGGTAGCGAGCGATTATGCCCACAGACGGTTACCCTAACAACAAGGGTTACAAGGTTTGCTTTAACTGATCGAGTATCGCCGGATTTTCTAAGGTTGACACGTCTTGGGTGATCTCCTCGCCCTTCGCGATTACCCGCAACAGGCGTCGCATGATTTTTCCCGATCGCGTCTTCGGCAAATTATCGCCGAAGCGGATGTCTTTCGGTTTGGCGATCGGGCCTATTTCTTTGCCGACCCAGTCACGCAATTCCTTGGCGATTTTCAATGCGGCATCGCCGGTGGGCCGCGCTTTTTTAAGCACGACGAACGCGCAGATCGCTTCGCCGGTCAAGTCATCGGGCCGGCCAACCACGGCCGCTTCGGCCACGCTGGGGTTGGACACCAGTGCCGATTCGATTTCCATCGTGCCCATGCGATGGCCGGAGACATTCAGCACGTCATCGATGCGGCCCATGATGGTGAAGTAGCCGGTGTCCTTGTCGCGCACGGAGCCATCGCCGGCGAGATAAAGCTTGCCTCCCAGTTCGTCGGGGTAATAACTTTTCTTGAAGCGCTCGGGATCGCCCCAGATGGTGCGTATCATCGAAGGCCACGGCCGCTTGACGACGAGAATGCCGCCCTGACCGTTCGGCAGTTCGTGCCCGGCCTCGTCGACAATCGCCGCCATGATGCCCGGCAACGGCAAGGTGCACGAGCCCGGCACCAGCGCCGTGACACCGGGCAGCGGCGTAATCATGTGGCCGCCGGTTTCCGTTTGCCAAAAAGTATCGACGATGGGGCAGCGTCCGCCGCCGATATTTTCGTGAAACCACATCCAGGCTTCCGGATTAATCGGTTCGCCAACGGAGCCTATTAAGCGCAAACTCGATAAATCGTAATTGCGCGGATGCGCCGCGGGCGTCGCTTCGGAGGCTTTGATCAGCGAGCGGATTGCCGTTGGCGCGGTGTAAAAAATCGTCGCCTTGTGTTTATTGATGGTGTCCCAAAAACGACCGGCGTTCGGATAGGTGGGCACGCCTTCAAACACGATTTCCGTCGCGCCCACGGCGAGCGGGCCGTACGTAATGTAAGTGTGGCCCGTGACCCACCCGATGTCGGCCGTACACCAAAACACATCGTTTGGTTTGATGTCGAACGACCATTTCATCGTCAGCGCCGCCCATAGCAAATAGCCGGCGGAAGAATGCTGCACGCCTTTGGGCTTGCCGGTCGAACCCGAGGTGTAAAGAATGAAAAGCGGATGTTCCGCGTCGACCCATTCGGGCTCGCAAGAGTCGGCCTGCTTGACGGTAAGATCATGCATCCACACATCGCGGCCCGCTTCGATGTTGATATTGCCACCGGTGCGTTTGTAGACCACGACGTTTTTGAGCACTTCGCAACCGCCGAGTCCGAGCGCCTCATCGACGATGGACTTCAACGGCAAGGCCTTGCCGCCGCGCATTTGCTCGTCGGCGGTGATTAGCGCGACTGCGCCGGCGTCGATGATGCGTTCCTGCAAACTCTTCGCCGAGAAACCTCCGAACACCACCGAGTGGGTCGCGCCGATGCGCGCGCACGCTTGCATGGCAACGACTCCTTCGATGGACATGGGTATATAGATGATGACGCGATCACCTTTCTTGATGCCCAGCGACTTCAGCCCATTCGCGAGCTGGCAAACCTTTTGCAACAACGCTTTGTAGGTGACCTTGGTAACCTCACCATCGTCCGCCTCGAAAATAATTGCGACTTTATCGGCATTGCCATTCTGCAAATTCACATCGAGACAGTTGTAAGAAACATTCAACTGACCATCGTGAAACCAGCGGTAGAACGGCGCGTTCGATTCATCGAGGGTTTGCGTGAAGGGTTTATGCCAGAGCAAATTTTCCCGCGCCAGCCGCGCCCAGAAACCGGCATAGTCGCGCTCGGCCTCGGCGCACATCGCCTCAAAAGCGACGCCGGTAATATTCGCTTGCTTCGCAAACCCCTCGGGCGGCGGAAATGATCTACGCTCTTGTAGAACCGACTCTATGTTGGCCATGTGTTTTCCCCTAGGATATGCGGCTGAATCGAATGCGGGAATTATACCGCGCTGCGCGGACCGGCCTTGCGGTGGATCTCTAGGCAGTCCTAATGGGATATCCAGCGTGCATCACACCGGCGGCTACCCGGAGAATTGGATCGATACCGGGTAGCTTGTCCGAAGCATCATCTATCGAGTAGGGCTGAAAGCAGACCCCCACTCGGGACTTACACGCTTCTCGAACGAAGCCGCGAATGACCGCAGCGCGCTCTCAGCCAATGCGGTGAAGATCATGGCCATGTGGACGAGGACGTGCTTCTGCAGTGGGCCGTTGTGCGGACCGTCAAAGGTCACGGCGTGACGCGTCGGGTCGCCAACCACGCCTCCAGGGAGCTTCGAGAGCCAGACCGCTCCTGGATTGACATGGCCGAACGACATACGAGCTTCCATGAACTATCGAGGTCCTC
>JALYOK010000414.1 GCA_030856925.1 Pseudomonadota bacterium | reverse complement strand
GGGAGCCGAAGACGGTGGTGTAGCTAGTCATGTTCATTCCTCCAACAGAAGACATTTGTTCGCACATCGAACCGAAGTTCTTAATAGGAACGATACGCTTGACTAGGAATGCTGTCAACTGCCTAGGGGTTTGTTGAAAAACTACTGCGCTTCCCATCTGCGTCGTTGCGCGGTGCTCGGAATCCTCGTGTACACAGGCTTGTTGATGGCTGTCCGCTCGCTGGAGGGGTTAGCGTAGTAATCGGACTGCGGCCGCAAATCGCCCGAAACTCGCTTCAGCAAAATTCATTGAAAAATAACCACTTAGCGGGAGCGACTTGCGAGACCGCACGCCTACGCACTGATCGCCCGAGCGCGTGCTTGTCGTGGCTTTGCTCGCGGAGCTAACATTTCTTCTCGTACCACCAGCCGCACTGCGTCGATGACCGAGCGCTGCTGAATGAACGCAACAAGAGCATCATTCATAAGCGTCTGGTAGTTTCCAGTACCGGCGCGCTCAACCTGGCCGCGAAAGTACTCGATGATGGTATTGTCGACACGAATAGAAATCTTGGTTTTCGCAGGTTCGACGGCTATGACTGGACCACGCTTTGCTTTTGGAAAATCGATATCTCGATACGGTTCAGCGGCGACCTTTTCATATAGCTTCCTTTGAGATTTGTTGGCCTTCCACGATGAAATCAGACGTGCGCGTGCCGGAGCGACGAAACCGCATTGGGCACTAAGCGCGTGAGATTGACGCCAAAGTTGGTAAGGCCGAATAGATCCCCAAGCGGACGTTTTTCGCGGCCCGCCATTCATGTCGCAAAAGGTTCAGGGTAGTTAGAAGGCTTAGTGCGTACCGGCGCCTCGGATGCGACGATAGCGACTGGGTTCGTGTTTTCTGACATTACTACTTCGCAGCCTTAGCGTCCGGCGGTGGACTTGCAACAAAGCCTTTTTCAAATGTTTCCACACCCGCAGGAATAGTCACCCACGGTAGCTTGGACTTGACCCAAATGTGTCGGTTGATGGTGAACCAGTTGGGGTCGTCGAACGTGCCACCCGCGATAGACCGCGTCCCCGGCCGGACCTCAGCCGTGTGAGAAACCGTCGTTCCGCACTTCGGGCAAAAATTCATTTTCAGCCAACGGCCACTTTCGTCGGAGCGATGTTCAACTTCTGCAAGTTCGCCCTGGGAGAATTCGACCGAATCTTGCGGAAATGTCACCAAAACCGCAAAGGCGCTGGCCAGTCTCCGCTGGCAAAAGATGCAATGGCAGACCGATGCAAGGGTAGGCATCCCGTGCACACGATAGCGTACTGTTCCGCATACGCAACCTCCTGTATGAGTATCGCTAATTTACTTCTCCAGGTAAAAGTTTGGCACCTTTCTCGGCCAACAACTCACGCAAAACCGAACGATGGCAGTGTGCTTCGTTCTCGCAGTAGCAGCCGACGGAGAAGTTGCTCTCGTGGGACAAAACGGCGAGCAGTTCGATCGCGTGGCTGTTCTCGCGCGTCGCCATTTCAGCCCAATACTTCCTAGTAAAGCTGCTCCACTGCGCAGCCGTTTTGGCCGCCTGCGCGAGCTTCATGGTTTCTAAGCTCGGGGCTAGATTGGGAAACCACACGTCGTACCAGTTCTGTGAAGCAAACTGGGCCTTCGGCACACCGCGTGGCGGACGACGAACCGTTCCGATGCGTGTGCCTTCGCCTCCCAATCGTTGGCTACCGAGCCTGACAACACGCACTACCATTGCGCTACAGAATCAGCGTTTGCCTGTCAGCAACTTGAGATCGATCGAATCCGCCATCGCCTTGTACCCGGCGTCGTTTGGGTGCAGGTGATCGCCAGAATCGAAGGCTGCCTGGATGAAGGTCGGGCGGGCGGGATCGCGCACCACGGCGTCGAAGTCGATCACGCCGTCGAACGCGCCGCTGTCGCGGATCCATTTGTTCACGGCTTGGCGCTTCTGCTCCTTGGCTGCGTTGTAGTAGCCCGATAGCGGCGATCCTTTGAAGGTGTCCTCGAAGGGCGTCAACGTCGCGCCGATGATGCGCATGTTGTGCAGGTGTGCGCGAGCAATGAGCTGCTGATAGCCGGCGATGATGTCCTCGGGCGAAGGCGCCGGAGCGTTGGGCTCGAGGATGCTGTCCGGCCAGCCGATGTCGTTGATGCCCATCATTAGGACCACTGTGTCGGCGTGCCGATGTCGCAGTACGTCGCGATCGAAACGAGCCAGGGCATTCACGCCCATGCGATCGGTGAGGATACGAGCGCCGGAGATACCTTGATTCAAGACCGCGACCGGCGGGCCGCCGGCTTCGACCAGCCGGCGCGCAAGCACGTCGGGCCAGCGGCGATTGGTATCGGGCGTCGAGTTGTTGCCGTCGGTGATGGAGTCGCCGAACATCACGATCGCGCGTGCGTTCGCGGGCGCGTCCACCATGATCTCGCTCACGAGAACCCTGGCGGTAAACGTCGCGTCGGCCTTGAAGTCGGTCTCGCCGGTCTTATTGCCGGCGACGACATAGGTGGTCTGGCTTGCGTCCCAATGAAACGTGGTCACCGGCGTCACGTCGGGCAGAAAGAAGCTCACGACGACACTAGACAGCGGCGCCACAGAAAGATCGATCGGGTCGCTAATCACCGGCGCGCCAGGGGGGATCACGATGGAGCTCTTGCCGCCGAAGGTGAGCGATTTGCCCGAACCTGCGACGATGGCAGAGCCTTTATCGCTCAGCGCGACGTGCGCCGCGTCGATCTTGACCGGCCAGGGGCCGAATTCATTCGAGAGCACGACGCGAACGCGCTTACCGCCGATGCTGACCGAGGCGATCTGCCGGACGGTTTGAGCCCATAGATTTCGCGGCGCCTTCATCGGCGCCAGAAAATCCGGTGCCCAGACCTCATGCGGGCTCGCGGACCAGGTTGCGATCCAATCGTCGTCGGCGCCGGCAGCCGAGCCCGCCTGCAACGCGACGGCGAGTCCGGCCCATAATGCAGCGGCCAAGAAATTTCTGCGATTCATGTCTCTCCTCCTGTTTGGTTGGGCGAATGGAATCTAAACGTTTTTTCGCTAGAGAGCATAGTATCGCTGCCCCCATGGGTCGTCAATGACGCCCCTGTAAAACTCGGTATTGCGTTCTTGATGGTGGGAATATTCGTCACAAGTTATTTTTTGAACTAATAGATACACGCGGCAAATAAATCAATTGCACGGCGGAGAGGCAATGGCCCAAGGCCACCCAGTACCAGTGCGGCTTCCAGGTAAGGCATTGAAACCTACACGCTACTCGAAGTGAATTTTCGACAAGGAACGGAATCCCGTTAAATCGACATCGACCTCGCCGGGCTAGTCCTCAGCAAACCAAAACTTACCGAAATCGAACGACAACTGGCGTTGGTGCCTAATCGACAGCATGTAAGCACAGTCTCTTATCAACGCGTAGAGAATAACGTAGTCTGGCATCACATATTCGCGCAGTTCGGCGTCTTCCGCGAGCCTGACTAATCGTGCGCGCAGGCGATGCGCGATCGCAAGCGCTTCAGCGGATTGGGGCACGTGCATAAGGAAAGGCCGGCCGATGGCGGGAAAGCGTTCGATGTTAGGAAGGACAGCGTCCCCCAATTCGTCTAGCAGGCGATCATACCCTTGCGCAAACTCCGCTTCCGTCAAGAAGGCCTCGATCGACGCGAGGTTTGCCTCGAAGTTGGCGGTAAACCTGACCACCACGGACTGCTTGCGAGAACCGCGCACTATCGCGTGGCCGCGCGGCGTTTCTTTAGTTTCGCCAACGAAGTTCTGGCATTCGTCACGTGACCGGCCTCGACATCGGCGAGGCCTTTCTCGGCCTCCTGCAGCAGCAATAAGTGAATATGGGCTCGCTCAAGTCGATGGTAGTGAT
>JALYOK010000401.1 GCA_030856925.1 Pseudomonadota bacterium | reverse complement strand
GGGTACGCAAAGTCCGCTTGCCTTGCCGTGCTGCAGCGAGCGCTGTCATTCCTTCGCTCAATTCGACGAACAGGTCACGCCTGGGATTCGGTTTAGCTTTAGGACTCGTCTTCATGCCTTTCTCCTTGCTTCCAGTTCTGCTTTGATCATCGCCTTCAACGCTTTCCGCTGATGCGGCGTCAGATCAGCCATCTCGTCCTTGTCGTATACCGTGAAGAGCCAGAACTGCAACGCTGAGGGCCACCAGTAATAGATCACCCGAAGCCCGCCGCGTTTACTTTTACCTCGACGCGCATCGCCAAATCGTAACTTACGCAAGCCGCCGGTGTCAGGAATGGGATCGCCGGCCGTAGGGTGTTTTATCAAGAAGTCCTGAAGCAACCGAAACGCCTCATCATCAAGGTAGTCGGCCCTGTGGCACTCAAACGCGGGTAGTTCGACGAAAACGGCCTTCATGTCGCAATTATACGCAAGTTACGTGTATACGCAAGTTGCGTATCTATGGTTTGGTTTGATTACAAAGCATGCAGCCGAAGTTGCCCTGAGACGCTGGTGGATCCGGCGCGTCGCGCCTTGATCCACCCTACCGCGCCACGACCCTTATCTGGCTTGCCTCGCAGCAAGGCATGGCTTGTGAGGCAATATCCATGCGCCTTATGGCGCGGCCAGATTAGCCAAGCTATTCAGAGGCCCAATCGGCCAAGTTGTTATAATCCTCGCTCAACGTTGCCAAAACCCAATGAGGAAATCATGAACGCTCCGCACACCGGCTTGACCCTCGACCTCGAACATTTTTGGATGCCGTTCACGGCGAACCGGCAATTCAAATCGGCGCCGCGTTTGTTTGCTTCGGCCAAAGATATGTATTTCACCACCGTCGATGGCAAATCCGTGCTGGACGGAACCGCGGGATTATGGTGTGTGCAGGCGGGCCACTGCCGCGAGCAGATTTCCTCGGCGATCAAAAAACAAGTCGATACCTTGGATTTCGGCCCAACCTTCCAAATGGGCCATCCCGGCCCGTTCGAAGCGGCGAGCAAATTGGCGGCCATGGCGCCCGCGGGGTTGGACTATGTGTTCTTCGCCAATTCCGGCTCGGAGGCTGTCGATAGCGCGCTCAAGATCGCGCTCGCCTACCACCGCATTCGCGGCGAAGGTCATCGCACGGTGTTCATCGGCCGCGAGCGAGGTTATCACGGCGTGGGTTTCGGCGGCATCTCCGTCGGCGGCATGACGGGGAACCGCAAGACCTTCGGCAGCATGCTGCCGCGCGTTGATCATCTGCCCCATACTTTCAATCTCGAGAAGCAAGCCTTCAGCCGCGGTGAGCCCGAGTGGGGCGCGCATCTGGCCGACGATCTGGAGCAACGCATCATTCCGCTGCACGATGCGTCGAATATCGCGGCGGTGATCGTCGAACCGATGGCTGCTTCTACGGGGGTGTTGGTTCCGCCGAAGGGTTATCTGAAGCGCCTGCGCGAGATTTGCGACAAGTACAATTTGCTGCTGATCTTCGATGAAGTCATCACCGGCTTCGGCCGCGTCGGACCACGCGCATTCGCCGCCGATGTGTTCGGCGTGATTCCGGACATGATCACCTGCGCGAAGGGCGTGACCAACGCGACGGTGCCGATGGGCGCGGTGATCGCTAAGAAAAATATTTACGATGCCTTTATGAACGCGCCGGCGAATGCGATTGAATTCTCCCACGGCTACACCTACTCGGGTCATCCGCTCGCCTCCGCCGCCGCGAGCGCGACGCTCGATTTGTATCGCGAGGAACAACTGTTCCAGCGCGCCGCTGAGCTGTCCGACTATTTCCAGGACGCAGCGCATAGCCTGCGCGGCTTGCCGCACGTGATCGACATCCGCAACATCGGCTTCGTTGCCGGGATCGAATTGCAACCCATGGCCGATAAGCCCACGGCGCGGGCATTCGAAGCGTTTCTGCGTTGTTTTGACAAGGGCGTGTTGGTGCGCACGACCGGCGATGTGATCGCCCTGTCGCCGCCGCTGATTGCCGAGAAAAAACACATCGATCAGTTGTTTGGGACGATTGGGGATGTGTTGAAGGCGCTGCCTTAATTGTCGTCCCAGCGAAAGCGGGGACCCCTTTGTTACGGAACATGGATTCCCGCTTTCGCGGGAATGACAAAATTATGACTCGCCTCGCATTGGTTGGTGAACCCGTATGAAATTCGTCATCGCACAAATGAAGCACGAGACGAACACCTTTTCGCCCGTGCCGACGCCGCTGTTTGCCTTCGGCAAGAACGGCCCTTATTTCGATCGCGATGCATTGGGTGCGATGCAGGGAACGGCAACGCCCATGGGCGCCTTCATCGATCGCGCAACCGAATTCGGCGCGGAGATCGTCACCCCGGTTGCGGGCGATTCGCCTCCGAGCGGACCCGTTTCGCACGAAGCCTACGCGACAATGTGCGATGCGATCATCGCTGCGGTGGAACAGGGTTGCGATGCGTTGTTCCTCGATTTGCACGGCGCCATGGTGGTGGAAAGCACCGACGACGGCGAAGGCGATCTGCTTGAAAAACTTCGCGGGATCGCGCCCACGCTACCGATCGCGGTCGCCTTAGATCTGCACGCCAACGTTACGGAAAAAATGGTCGCGAACTGCGATGTGATCGCCGGTTACAAGACCTATCCCCACATCGATATGTTTGATGCGGGCGATCTCGCGGCGCGCATTTTGTTGCGTTACTTGAAGGGCCAGATTAAGCCGGTGATGGCCTGGGGCAATCGGCCGATCCTGGCGCAAACGTTAAAGATGAATACAGCGGAAGGCGCCATGCGCGATTTTGTCGCCGCCGCGAAGGGCGCAGAACAACGTGGTTTGCTGGCGGCAACCGCGTTCGGCGGATTTCCTCTGGCCGATATTCACCAAGCGGGTGTGAGCGCCGTGGTCGTTGCCGACGGCGATCGCGAGCAGGCAGAAGATGCCTGCAAAACAATGCTGGATCTCGCGTGGCAACGCCGTGAGGAATTCATTTATTATGCAGAGCCGCTCGCGGATTCCATGGCCCGGGCGATGCAGCTCAGCGCAGGGCCGATCCTGTTGCTCGACCATTGCGACAACTGTGCATCGGGCGCAACGCAAGACACCATGCGGGTCCTGGCAGAGGCATTGCGCCAAGGCGCATCCAATCTCGCCGCCGGGCCGATACGCGATGGCGAAGCCGTGGCGCGCTGTATCGAGGCCGGTGTCGGCGCGAAGGTCACCTTGCGCGTTGGAGGCAAAATGGACATGCCTTCGATCGGCCTCAAGGGCGAGCCCCTCGAACAGAGCGGCGTGGTGCGCGCTATCACCGATGGCGAATACACCATCACCGGGCCGCAATTGACCGGCGTGCGCAGTTACATGGGACGCACCGTGGTGCTCGATACGGGAGTAGCGGAACTAGTCATCTGCGAACGTTCGCAGGAACCGTGGGACTTGGGCGTCTTCACCAGTGTCGGCATCGATCCGCGGCGTAAGAAGTATCTGGTACTAAAATCGCGCATGTATTATCGCCCGGTCTTCCTGCCGATCGCCAAGGCGGCGATCGAATGTGACGGCGTGGGGGTGGCCAGTTCCGATTGGAAATTGTTTCCTTATCGAAAAATCCGGCGACCGATTTTTCCGATCGATCCGATGAAGGATACCGAGTAAACCGAACTGAATCCAAGTAGTGCCAAATCGATACACCGACGACCATTTAAAGGAGAATTTCAGAATGAAAACAGTATCGAATAAACTAGCCCTTATGGGTTTGTGCGCGGGACTGAGCATGCCTACCTGGGCCGACCATCATCTCGGTGTTGCCTATGTCACCAATCAGGACAAAGGCGTTTCCGTGATTTCTCTGGAGAACTTCTCCGTTATCGATACCATCGACATCGAGGCGAAGGAGCCGCGTGGTATCGGCATCACTAACGATGGCAAGCTGCTGATTACGGCCAATCGCGAAGGCGGCGACGTGTCGGTGATCGATACGGCGACTAAGAAAGTCGTCAAACACATCCCCATCGGCCAAAACCCGGAGTTCGTGCGAGTATTCGGCGATTTCGCCTACGTCAGTTACGAGCCCAGCGCGAAAGCCGGTCCGCCGCCCAAACCGGGCGAGAAAGAGGACGACGACGATGACGCGGAAAAACTGCCTGCGGGTATTGCCATCATCGATCTCAAGGCGCTGAGTGTGGTCAAAACCATTATGAGCGGACCGGAGACCGAGGGCATCGAATTTTCCCACGACGGGAAAAAAATGCTGGTGACCAACGAAGGCGATAACACCATCACCGTCTACGATATCAAGTCCGGCAAACTGGTGAGCAAAGTCGATACCCATAAACTCGGCGATCGTCCCCGCGGTATCAAAGCCTCGCCCGACGGCAAGACCTACGTCGTGTCGCTCGAGTACGGCGACAAGCTCCTGCTGCTCGACAATAACTTCAAGCCGCTGAAAACCGTCGCAACCGCGAAGGGTCCCTACGGCATCGCGTTCGACAAAAGCGGCAAGCGCCTTCTCGTCGCCGCATTCAAGGACAAGCAACTGCAAGTCTTCAACGGCAAAACCTTAGAACTCGAAAAGACCGTGCCCATCGGCGATCGCTGCTGGCATTTCACCTTCACGCCCAATGAGAAACATCTGCTGATTGCCTGCGGCCGCAGTCACGAAGTGCTGGTTCTGGACGGTGCATCGTACCAACCGGTCAATCATGTCAAAGACCTCAATCTCCCCTGGGGTATCGTCACATATCCCAAAGCGATGGGAAGCCTGGACTCCGCAAAGTAGCTGGCAATACCGTCGGAGAGCCGCATGGATACGGGCTGGCCTCGCGCCTTGCGTTTGGATATATTTCCGTGTGGGCTACACCGATCGGCGATTATTCTCTGCGGAAACTCTCGTGTGTCGTCGACCGCAGCTAGTTCACGAACGGCTCGTAGAACGGCATGTAATAACTCTCGACGATGCTCTGAATCTTGCCTTGCTTCAACATCGTCTGCAGCTCTTCATCGAGGAACGCCTTTAGCGGCGTTTCCTTCTCCTTGACGACCCACACGCCATTCCAGCGCTGGCCGGATTGCGGCACAAAATCCGGCGCCACGTCGAACTCGATGTCGTACTGATTTTTCGCAATCGCCACCGCGCCGGACCACAACATACCGGCATCCACCTCGCGCTTTATCATGCCGTCGATCAAGCCCTGGCTTTGGCTATAG
>JALYOK010000043.1 GCA_030856925.1 Pseudomonadota bacterium | reverse complement strand
GACTTCTGCGCCACTCGCGGCCAGCAAGCAAGCCAAGGAATTCGACGTCCAAATCCCACCTGCGTTACGCAGGAATTGCAGCCGGTCCACCGTTGCGCCCGGCGATACAAAAGTGATCTCGCCGGCGCGCAAACGGCCGCCGCTGCCGGCGATGATATCGGTCTCATCTATATCGCCTAACGCGTAATCTCCGGCCCACACCGCTTCGCAGAAAAACGACTCGGTCGTTTCGACGTTAGTCCCGTGATACACGCGTACCTTGGGGATTCCTGACTCACAGCACGCCAGCCAGGCCAAAGGTGGCCAAGTCGGCATGGCCATGTATTCGAGTTGTAGATCCATGGGTTAACTATCTCGCCACAAGCCTACTCCAACGATGCCGTTAAAGAACATAGTAGGATCCGCACTGAGAGATTATCCAAAATTGTCTCGCGACGGTTCGCGCTATAAGGAAGCGAATATTCTACGCAGCATTGCTGCTGGATTTTATCGGGTCGGTTCACGAAACATTTCTTGCTGGCTCGCTTACCGGAGATATATTTGCTTGCGCCAGCGTATTGATCGAACCGACCATCATCTTGCCAAGCTGTTCGGCGGCTTTGACATAGGCCCGATCCATGACGGCGAGTTCGGACGCAGAAAGGGGGCTTAGCACGTGGTCCGCAAGCGCATCTTTACTTTCCGGCATGCCGACGCCGATTTTCAGGCGTCGAATCGCGTCGGTCTGAAATGCCTGATGCACCGAGCGCACGCCGTTGTGGCCGCCATCACCGCCGCTTATACGCAGCGGATTGCGAATGCGGCCGGGTGGAAGCTGAATATCATCGTGCACCAGAATACACTCTTCCGGATTGAATCGAAGTTGATCGGCCAATTGTTTAACCACGACGCCGCTGTTATTCATTTCGGTGTGCGGCTTTACGAGAAATATCGTGCGGCCCTGGCGCTCGACTGTTGCAACCTCCCCCAGCCCAAAATCTTGCCATGCGCCGCCCCAGGTCTCGGCGAGCGCATCCAGCGCATGAAAGCCGACGTTGTGGCGTGTGTTCCGATATTGCTCACCGGCATTACCCAAACCGATGATGGCGCGAACCGGTTTGGTTTCCGTCGCTTCGCTCTGCTCCGTTTGTCCAGCGCGTGGTTCAACGCCCCGCGCCTGTGTGACGCGTTCGTCAGGTGCTTTTCGTTCGGCGCCGGTTTCGTTCGCAACAATGGCGATCACATCCACCAGATGATCTTGTTTGTGGGTGCCCTTCAGCAAAACGAGGTCACCCGGTCGCAACAAATCGCGCAGGTATTCCTGGGCCGCGTCAACGGAATAAAATGCCTGAAGCGCGTCGTCGTCCGCACGTCGTTTCGCCTTCAAGCATTTGGACGCGCGAGTTCCGATGAATATAACGTGATCGGCGATCTCCAGCGCCTCTTTAGCGGTGGCGACGTAGGCGCGATTGGAATTCCCGACATAATCCGAAATGGACCCGATGATAACGATCTTGCGTTTAGCCGTCGCGTCGCGCATGAACTGCAGCGCGGCGGGAATCGTCCACAGCGGAGCTTTCACATCGTCGCGAATAAACGTAACCCCGTTCGACAGTTCCACCGGACTCAGGCGCGCATCGAATGGCGGAGTTTCTTCGACCGCTTGGGCGATCACCGCCAAGGACAGGTCCAGGGCGATCCCAACGGCAAACGCGGCGAGCACGCTGTGCACCCAGTGAGCGCCGCAAAATTGAGTTTGCATGTGTTGGGATCGTCCGTTATGCACAACGGTGAACGATAAACGCGCCGGCCAGCGGCTACTCACATTCTCGGCTCGCACAGTTGCATCAACTGCCAAACCGTAGGTGATCACGCTGCCCGCGCAGCGTTCGCGCATCGCCAACACGCGCGCGTCGTCGGCATTCAACACCGCCACGCCATCCTTCGGCAACGCCGCAATCAGCTTGCCTTTTTCCTCAGCAATGGCGTCTTCGGAGCCGAATAGCTTGATATGGTCACTACCGATGTTGGTCACGACGCCAATGCGTGGGTTGACTAGACGTACTGGAA
>JALYOK010000371.1 GCA_030856925.1 Pseudomonadota bacterium | reverse complement strand
CAAGGCGACGTTGACCGGTGATCATTCGTGCTGTTATCCTTTTGGTTTTTGTTGGACTCATTGCTTAGCTCCCAGCAAAAGCATGCCGGAATCCCGAGCCGCCGTTTTATCAAACGTATACGTTGCCTCGCAATCCTGTGCTGCGCCAAGCCGCTCGATCAGGCAATCCTAAAAATCGGCCGCGCCTTTGCGATAGGTCGCTAACGATTTCCAAGCGATCTCCGCGAGTTGTACGACCAAGGTGTGGGTTTGCAGCAGATTCTCGACGACATCGCCGATCTTTTCACGGCCGGCGCCGTACGCGGCCTGAAGGACCCAGGTGATTTCAGCCAATGTGACAATCGACACAAAGCCCGGCTTATCGGGGGTGAGCGATTCCATGAGCTGCGACGCCCGTGGTGATTGCGCCGGATCGTCCTGCACGAGATAACTCATCAGCACGTTCGTATCCAGACCGATCATGTGCCGGTCTTATGGTGGCGCGCAATCGCTTGATTCATGTCCTCGATAGACACCGGCTTCTTGGGCTTGGCGATCATGCCTTTGAGTAGCGTAACAGACTTGGTTGCGGGTTTGATGAGCCAGCCAGCCGTGGTCTTCACGAACTCGACCCGAGAACCCTGCTCAACTTGCATGTCGCTGCGCACCTCGGCGGGAATGACTACTTGCCCTTTGCTGCTGACGATTGACGTTGCCATAACAAATCCTCTACGTCTTACATTGTAGTAAGACACATTTGAGTCGTCAAATTTTGTCTCGCACTACGGCACCGGTCCCCGCACGCTTTTTCAGGCGCCAGAAGGGAACGTGGTGCGAGAAGCATGCCTGCGAGCCAAGCCGGGTGCGGCTTCCAGGCAATGCCACGCGACCAGGTAAATATCGCTTGCCTGGTTTGCAATCCGCAGCACCTCGCCACGATGACCGTCTATGCAATTGTATTTTGTTTGGCGGGATGGTATCCCACCCTATATTTTTTTGTAGGAGTCGATTCAAGTTTCTGGACAGAAACGCAACGCCGATGCAGTCTTACGTTTCGGGGGGAAACTGACGAGACCGCTTCGGCGCTTCGCTTCTCAAAATGACAATAGAAAGAACGAACAGCAGCGTTGAGGCGATCGCTAAGCAGCGACCAGATTATCCGGCGTGCGGGACGCGCGTTTGCGCTCGTGTTCGAGCAGATAACGTTTGCGGATGCGTATGCACTTGGGCGTGATTTCCACCAACTCGTCGTCGGCGATAAATTCCACGGCTTTTTCCAGCGTCAACTCGATCGGTGGCACGAGGCGCACGGCTTCGTCGGTGCCCGACGAGCGCACGTTAGTCAACTGTTTGCCTTTGATCGGATTGACGACCAGGTCATTGTCGCGGGAATGAATGCCGATGACCATGCCTTCATACAGCGCATCGCCTGGGCTGACGAACATGCGGCCGCGGTCCTGCAATTTCCATAGCGCATATGCCACCGCAACGCCATGATCCTGGCTGATCAACACGCCGTTGCGGCGTTCTTCGATGTCGCCTTTCAGCGGGCCGTAATCGTCGAAAATATGGCTCGCCAAACCTGTGCCCCGCGTGATGTTCAAAAACTCGCCCTGAAAGCCGATGAGACCGCGAGCGGGGATGCGATATTCAAGGCGCACGCGGCCTTTGCCGTCGGACTGCATATCCTGCAGATCCCCGCGGCGGCGGCCGAGCTCTTCCATCACCGCGCCTTGATGTCCGTCTTCTACGTCGACGGTGAGTAGCTCATAGGGTTCCTGCTTCTCGCCGTTGATTTCTTTCGTCACCACGCGCGGCCGGCCCACGGCCATTTCATAACCTTCGCGGCGCATGTTTTCAAGCAAAATGGTGAGGTGCAATTCGCCGCGACCCGATACCACGAAGGAATCGGAATCACTGGTGAATTCAACTTTGAGCGCGACGTTGGATTGCAGCTCGCGCTCCAAGCGTTCGCGAAGCTGGCGGCTGGTGACAAACTTGCCATCCTTGCCGGCCAACGGCGACGAGTTCACCATGAAATTCATCGTCAGTGTCGGTTCATCGACGCGCAACAACGGCAAACCTATCGGCGCGGCGGGATCACAAATGGTCACGCCCACACCGACGCCGTCGACACCGTTAATCAACACGATGTCGCCCGCTTCCGCTTCCGGCACGACCATGCGCTCCAAGCCTTCGAAGCTCAATACTTGGTTCACCTTCGCCATCACCGGCGTCGCGTCGGGACCGTTCATCACGCAAACTTGCTGGCCAGAACGAATGCGGCCCTGCTTGACGCGGCCAATGCCGATGCGGCCGACGAAGCTGGAATAATCCAGCGAACAGATTTGCAATTGCAGCGGCAGATCGGCGTTGGCGTCGCGCACCGGTACGTATTGCAGAATCGCTTCGAACAGCGGGCGCATATTTACGCTCGATACCTTCGGATCAAGCGTCGCGTATCCGTTCAACGCCGAGGCGTAGACAACAGGAAAATCGAGTTGCGCCTCGGTCGCGCCGAGTTTGTCGAAGAGATCAAAAGTGTGATTCACAACCCAGTCCGGCCGCGCGCCGGGACGGTCGATTTTGTTGACGACGACGATGGGTTTCAATCCCAGCGCCAAGGCCTTGCGAGTCACGAAACGGGTCTGCGGCATCGGGCCTTCCACCGCATCGACCAGCAACAACACGCTATCGACCATCGACAACACGCGCTCCACCTCGCCGCCGAAATCCGCATGCCCGGGCGTGTCGACGATGTTGATGTGGGTGCCCTCATACGTCACGGCGCAGTTCTTCGCGAGAATCGTGATGCCGCGCTCTTTTTCCAGATCATTGCTATCCATCACCCGCTCGGCGATGTGCTGATGCGCCGCAAACGTGCCGGACTGCTGCAGCAACTTATCGACCAGCGTCGTTTTGCCGTGGTCGACATGGGCGATAATAGCGATGTTACGGATGGCGCGGGGCATGGGGTACTCGGGTATTGAGCGAAGGCGCGGATCATACCACAACGCCTGTTGCAGCGTCGTGAAACATGCTTGTACGGCGGAAGTTTACGAATTTCTTGTGGGGAAAGGCCCAACCGTGTTTTTTAACCGAAAAATGGCATGCTGAAGAACCTTATGAATATTGGCTCGCAGGTCATGGCTTGCCAGGCGGCAAGGTGGACGCGCATTGTGGCACAGTGAACCTTAAAACATCGTACGGTCGCCTAATACCACCCGTCCACGACTGCGCGATTGCGCTGCATCCAATCCAACGCTGCTTCACGCGGACTTTTACCCTCGACATTCACGCTGTAATCCATCTGGGTCACCGCATCTCTGCCGAGATGAATGCGCCGCAACACATTGAGCGTTGATTCCGGTAGTTGCTTGGCGAGTTGCTTGCTGATGACCAACAC
>JALYOK010000355.1 GCA_030856925.1 Pseudomonadota bacterium | reverse complement strand
TGTGCTGCGGCGGCATCGTCGGCATGGGCGAAAGCCGCGCGACCCGAGCGGAATTCATTGCCCAACTCGCCAACCTCGATCCGCAGCCGGAATCCGTGCCTATCAACAATCTGGTACAAGTCGAGGGCACGCCGCTGCACGGCACTGACAGACTCGATCCGCTCGAGTTCGTTCGCACCGTCGCCGTGGCGCGCATCACCATGCCGACGTCGTACGTTCGCCTTTCGGCGGGCCGGCGTGAATTGGGCGAAGCGATCCAAGCGATGTGCTTCTTCGCCGGCGCCAACTCGATTTTCTACGGCGATAAACTGCTAACCACGGGCAATCCCGACGCTGAGTTGGATCGAGCGATGTTTGATAAGTTGGGATTGCGTCCAGCCTAAAACTGCGTCGCCATTATAATGGCGATGCATGTCCGCCCCAAACTCGGAAATCCCTTTCGCTAACCTCGCCCTGCGCCGCCGCGTCCGCAATCGCAGCGCGGCAAAACACGGGCAAGTCAGCTTCTTCAGCGAAGAAATCGCCGGCCGCATGTTCGAGCGGCTGGACTACATTAAGCAGGAACCACGCGTGATTTTGGATCTGAATTGCGGACTCGGCGCAACGAGCGCGATCTTGGCCAAGCGATTTCCCGACGCGATGGTGGTGCGGCTCGATTCAGCGCTTGGGTTATTGCAGAAGCATGCTTCCGCGAAAACCCTGCCGAAAAAACTGCTGATGTGGTTCGGTAAATCATCGGCTCGAGTCTGCGGCGAAGCCAACGCCTTGCCGATCGCGTCAAGGAGCGTCGATTTTGCGTGGTCGAATCTTTTCGCCTTGAGCCACGACGCGCCAGCGATCATCCGCGAACTGAAACGCGTTCTGAAGCCAGGCGGCTTGCTCATGCTCTCGACCCTCGGGCCCGACACGTTGAAGGAGCTGCGTGCCGCATTTTCGCAAGTAGACGCGCTGACGCATATACAACCGCAAGTGGACATGCACGATCTTGGCGATATGTTGGCGCATGAAGGTTTCACCACGCCGGTGGCCGACATGGAAATGATCACCCTCACCTATCCGACTCTCAAGACGCTTGCGCACGATCTGCGCGCTGCCGGCGCAACTCATCTGGAACGGGAGCGGCGCCCGACGCTGATGGGGAAGACCCGCTGGGCCGCCGTCGAACGCGCGTACGATGCCACGCGCCGCGAAGGCCGGCTGCCCGTCACATTTGAGATAATTTACCTGCATGCTTGGCGCGGCGTGGAACGCAAGTCTGCCGATGGCCGTCAAATCATACAGTTCGAAGCGTTGAAGCAGAAAAAATCATGAGCAGCTTGCGCTTATTCTGTATCGCCGTCGTATTTTTGCTGACGGCCTGTTCCTCGCAAGACGACGAGGTGCCGATCCGCATTGCCGACCCCTGGGTGCGCGCCACGGTGGCGGGCCAAATTACCGCCGCCGGTTATGTCGAGTTTCACAGTAAGAAACCGATGCGTCTCATCAAGGTCACCAGCCCGCAAGCCGGCGCCGTCCGCATCCACCGCGCGGTTCATCAGAACGATGTCATGCGCATGGAAGAGCTTGCCGCCCTGGAAATTCCCGCCAATGAAACCATCACGCTCGCGCCCAGTGGCTTGCATTTCATGCTCACGAACTTGAAATCCCCACTGGCCGCCGGCGACGAAGCGACGCTGAGTTTTACCTTCGAACTTGCCGACAAAAGCACATTGCAAGTAAACGCCCTCGCCGAAGTACGCGCCCCCTGAAATCAAGTCGCTTTCCTTAAACCCTACCCCCGTCCCAGAGGAAGATCGGATAGCTTTTGTTGACGTAAATCGCGGCTAACGGTTCAATATCAAACGATCGGCCTGAGAGCCAATACTGGCGTGGCTCACACGACATCCTCTCGATATTGAAACGCGTCCGTGCGTGAGATCTCGCCACTTCGCAAATAAAAAGCCCGCCAAGTACTTTCATTTCGACTGGCTTGAAACAAACTTAAACCACCCGCCTTCAGTATAATGACGGCTTCACTTTTGCCGTTGAAATCATGAAGAAATTCTTCTTTCCGCTACTTTTGCTTGCAGCGCCTCTCGCTACAATCGCGGCCAAGCCCGTGTCCAATCCCGAGGCCGCAGCGCCCCAGCCCGTCGCCCCGGTTGCGTTTGGTGCGCTAAATGTCGCGGCGAAATCCTATGTGTTGCGGGATTTTCAGAGCGGTCAAATTCTCGTCGGCCAGAACCCTAATCTCAAAGTTGAGCCCGCGTCGCTGACCAAGTTGATGACCGCCTACCTCGCATTCAAAAACATCAAGGAAAGACGGCTGTCGGAAGACCAAACTTTGCCGGTTTCAGAGAAGGCGTGGAAAGCCATCGGCTCGCGCATGTTTATCGACCTCAAAGTACCGGTCACGGTGAATGAGCTGCTGCGCGGAATGATCATTCAGTCAGGCAATGATGCGAGCATCGCCTTGGCGGAGGGCATGGGTGGCAGTGAAAAAGCCTTCGCCGAATTGATGAACAAAGAAGCGACGCGGCTTGGCATGAAGAACACCCACTTCCTCAACGCGACGGGCCTGCCCGATCCGCAGCATTATTCGACCGCCGAGGATTTGAGCTTGCTAGCTTCGGCGATCATTCGCGATTTTCCCGAGCACTACACCATATATTCGACTCGCGAGTACAAATACAACGGCATCACTCAACCAAATCGCAATCGCTTGCTGTGGCTCGATCCTACCGTGGACGGGATGAAGACCGGCCATACGGATAGTGCTGGTTGGTGTTTGGTGAGTTCGGCGAAACGCAACGATCGGCGCTTGATTTCAGTTGTGCTCGGCGCCGCCTCGGACACTGTGCGCATGATCGAGAGCCAGAAATTGTTGAACTACGGCTTTCAGTTTTACGACACCAAGCGCATGTATCGCCAAGGTGAATCGGTTGCGTCCCTAGACGTCTACAAAGGCCAGGAAAAAACCCTGAAAGCCGGCTTTGACAAACATCTGTTCTTGACGTTGCCGCGCAGCGATTTCGAAAAAGTTCAGTCGACGCTGACCACCACTCAGCCGCTGATCGCGCCTTTGGCAAAAGGCCAGGAGGTCGGCATGATGAAGCTCACCCTCGGCGACAAGTCCATCGCTCAATATCCCGTACTTGCGCTGGATGCCGTGCCGGTAGCCGGATTCTTCCGCCGCACCTGGGACAGCCTGCGCCTGATGCTGAAATGAACGAACCGGTCTGCTATCTCAACGGCGAGATTCTGCCGTTGGATCGAGCTAAGATTTCCGTATTGGATCGCGGATTTATTTTTGGCGATGCGATTTATGAAGTGATCCCGGTTTATCACCGCAAGCCGTTGCGCTTGGCGGCGCACATCGCCCGCTTGCAACGCAGCCTTGGTGAAATTCGTATCCCATCGCCCCATACGGAAGGCGAGTGGGCGGGGCTCATCGACGAACTCATCGCTTCGAACGAAAGCGACAACCAGGCGATATATCTGCAAGTGAGCCGCGGCGTGGCGAAACGGGAATTCGGCCTGTTGCAAGATATTCAGCCCACGGTCTTTATATTGAGCAGCCCGTTCGTTCCGCCCCCCAAACAACAAATCGACAATGGCGTCGCTGGCGTGAGCCTGACGGATTTTCGCTGGCTGCGTTGCGACGTCAAATCGACTTCCTTACTCGGCGCCAACATGCTGCGCCAGTTCGCGAACGATGCCGGCGGCGCCGAATGCGTGTTGTTCCGTGACGGCCTCTTGACCGAGGGTTCGTCGAGTAATATTTTCGTGGTTAAGAACGGCATCCTGCTCACACCGCCGAAGAGCCGTCTCATCCTGCCGGGCATCACCTCCGATTTGCTGCTGGAACTCGCGACCGAGAACGGTGTCCCAACGGAAGTGCGCGAGGTACCGGAAGCGGAAGTGAAAACGGCGGATGAATTGATGCTGTCGGCGAGTCTGCGGGAGTTGTTGGCGATTACCCAGCTCGACGGCAAATCCGTCGGCGGCGGCAATCCCGGTCCAGTATTCCGGCGCCTGTACGAATTGTTCACGGCGTACAAG
>JALYOK010000348.1 GCA_030856925.1 Pseudomonadota bacterium | reverse complement strand
GCGTCGCGTAACGACGACACTTTTAAGCGAATCGTGCGCCGCTTTTATGAGGCGAAAGTCTAGTAAAATGTATAAGGCATTGTTGTAAATAGGGAAAATAGAACTGGCATAAGGATTGCTCAAGATTAGACATCAGAAATTTTAACCCGAATTTGAAACATCAGCAATGAACGGCTAATCGACTCTCCGACCTGTTTTACTAACGGGAATACCGCTCCAGCCTCGGTATTCCCGCTTTTTTTTTTTACTGCTCCGATTCGTTCTTTCGGCCGCGCATTGTCCCTATCCGCGTCAGCTAAGACTGACGATCGTGAAATAATCCTCCCGTACCGTCCAACGCTACGTTTGCGTTTCCCTACTAAGCGACACTAGACACGCCGCGTATTGCCTATCATCGTTCAAGGCCATCGTCCGCCATTCGGTTGGGGACCGCATACTGTCTATACGAGCCGCCGGGTAGGTACGCTGCTGCGCTGACAATCCGGTCAGCAACTCGTCTGCTTGGGGGCCGTCGTTACAAAGAAGCACCATGTCGCAGCCGGCGTCGATCGCTGTTGCGGCCCGCTCCGCCACGCCTCCCGCCGTCGTGGCGGCTTTCATGGACAAGTCGTCACTGAAAATTACCCCGTCGAAGCCGAGACTTTCGCGCAGCACGGTCTTCAACCAAATTGGCGAAAAACCCGCAGGCAGCGCGTCGACGTCGGGATAGATCACATGGGCCGGCATCATCCCGCCCATGCCTAACCTCGCGAGGTCGCGAAACGGGACCAGATCGTCGCGCTCGATTATTGTGTAAGGCCGCGGGTCGATCGGCACTTCGTGGTGGGAATCGGCGCGGACATAGCCGTGGCCGGGAAAATGCTTACCTACCCAGCCCATCCCCGCTTCGGCAAAACCGCCAATGAGTTCCCGCGCCAATGAGGTGACGATGGCCGGGTCGCGATGGAACGACCGATCGCCGATCACACTGCTTTCGCCATGGTCCAAGTCCATAACCGGGGCGAAGCTGAAATCGACACCGTGGGCGAGGAGTTCTGCGCCGATCACGTAGCCGGTCTGTTTGATCAATTCTGTTGCCCGAGCCGGATCGCGGTCCCACAATCGTCCAAACGCCCGCATCGGCGGAATCGCCGTAAACCCATCGCGGAAGCGCTGCACCCGCCCACCTTCATGGTCAACGGCGATCAGCAATTCGGGATTCTTCAACGCACGTATCGCCTTGGTCAATTGCCGCAACTGCTCCGAGGAAGCATAGTTGCGCGCGAACAAAATCACCCCCCCCACTAGTGGGTGGCGCAAACGTTCGCGATCTTCCTCGTTGAGTTCCAGCCCTTCTACATCGACCATCACCGGACCCATGTCAAGGCGCCTCCAGAATTACAAATGCCACCGCGTTATTTTGCTCGTCGGTGATCGAAACATGGGCGCCGACGATGCCCAGATCACCCATGTGGCGCTGTAAATCGGGATGCGGCTCGATCACCGGTTTGCCGCGCGTGTCATGGCCCACGGCGATATAACACCAAGTCACCGGCTTTCGGATACCCGTTCCCATCGCCTTGCTGAATGCTTCTTTGGCGGCGAAGCGCTTTGCCAGAAATCGTGTTTTCATTTTGTGGTTGTCGAATTCGACCAATTCCTGCGGGGCGAGAATGCGTTCGGCAAAACGGCGGCCGAACTGGGTCAGCGCGTGTTCGATTCTATGCACGGCGATGATATCCGTCCCAATGCCATAGATCACGAGGCCCTCCCCGCAGCGGCGGCCAGGGTCATAAGCGCCTTCATCTCGCGCACCGCCTCGCGCATGCCGACGAATACTGCGCGGCTGACGATAGCGTGGCCGATGTGCAATTCGCGCACGCCCGTTAAGCGCGCGACCGGCTGAACGTTGAAATAGTTGAGCGCGTGGCCGGCATTAAAACGCATCTTGAGATCGCATATCGCTTTACCCACAGCGTTGATTTTTTCGAGTTCGGCAACCACCGCGGTGCTTTCGGCATCACGACCATGGCGATGAAATGCATGGGCATAAGGCCCGGTGTGCACCTCACAAACTCTAGCTCCTATGCGGCTGGCAGCCGCGACCTGCTTGACATCGGCATCAATAAACACGCTTACGCCGATGCCCGCTGCGGCCAGCGTTGCAACGACCTCCGTCAGCTTTACCTGCTGGGACGCCACATCCAAACCGCCTTCCGTGGTGATCTCGTGACGGCCCTCGGGCACCAGCATAGCCATCTCCGGCCGGATCCGACAGGCAATCGTCACCATTTCCACAGTGGCGGCCATTTCCAGATTGAGCTTGATGTGGGTGAGTTCACGCAGACGGCGCACATCCTCATCCTGAATATGACGCCGATCCTCGCGCAAATGCACGGTGATGCCGTCGGCGCCCCCCAAATGGGCTTCCACCGCGCCCCACACCGGGTCGGGCTCGTAAGTCCGGCGCGCCTGACGGAGGGTGGCGATGTGATCGATGTTGACGCCGAGTTGAATCATAATTCTTGCAAGTCCTTCAACAGTTGACGGGTGTGAAGTTGTTGTTTACCGAGACGATGTTTGATCTCACCGCGCAACAACTGTTTGCTTTCGGCCAGCGTGATCGGATCGGAAAAATCCTCGCGCTGCAAATCCAGCAATGTCTTGCCGCGGACTTGCACCGGGTTTGCGCCATTATGCCGGGCAACGGGGCCGTGATCAGGAACGTAGGCATAACAGTTTTCGGCAACGACTGCGTTGTCCGTCCCAGCTTCGTGATGAAGCAGCAGGCCATAGCCCAATTCCCGTAATAAGCTCAATTCGAAACGCCGCAGCACCGGCGGTAATTCTGTTGCGTTGCCCAACTGCTGCAATGCTTTTGCATAAGCGTCAAACAGCGCCTCGTGGGGATCGTCGCGCGGCAATAACTTCAATAGCAACTCGTTCATGTAAAACCCGCACAGCAGCGCCAGCCCCTGCAGCATCGCTTGCCCACCGCGCCACTCGGCCTTGCGCAGGGTGCGCGGCTCATTCTTACCGATCCACGACAATTCCAACGGCTGAAACGACTGCAATTGACCCCGGATCGACGAGCGCGGCCGTTTCGCGCCCCTGGCGATCAACGCCACGCGGCCGGCATGACGGCTCAGCGCCTCGACGATCAGGCTTGTTTCCAGATAGGGATAAGTGTGTAAAACATATGCCGGCTCATTGTTGCGCGGCGCGTGATCGCTAGCAGTCATAGTGGAATAATAACGGCGCCGCCAGCCTCGCCTCAACACTCCAAAGCATTGCCTGAAGAGCCGCATAGTTACTTGGTGGCCTCGGGCTATTGGCTCTCCGGGCACGCGCGAATGAGTCAGAGCGGTTCGTCGAATACCACCAGTGTTCGGGCTTCTATGCTTTCCCGAGGCACGAAGTTGGTTGGACAATTCGGATGTTGAAATCCCGTGTGAGGGAGAAAACGCGCTCGGCCGTCGCTGCAAGAATCGTAACACTTCAGCAGCAGCACCTCGTCGGGCTGCATATCCGAGACGTAGAACCAGCGATGGTTGGGATTGTGCAGCACCGAATAGATTTGGCCGCGATGGCGCGGTTCTGCCAAATTGTCCTCGCCAAAATGATGGATGTCGGTGGTGACGAGATCTTGCGGCGCCACGCTATGGGCTTCGCAAAGCGCCAGCGCATTGTCCTGCACCGGACCGATGATCGGCCGCCAGAGATTGACGAAGGCCACGCGCCGGTCAGTAAGATCGGTGCGGCCGGCGCCATCGAGAATTTCTTGTTTGCGTTTCGGGCCGGATTCCTCAGTGTAGTCGTTATGAATCTGGTCCACCGGCACGCGCACACCGGGATCGCCGCGTGCGGCGCGCGCCGCGCTGCGTACATTGTGGTCAAATACAATCACCTCCAGTGCGCCGGTCAACGCGCGCACCGCAACTTCGACTTCGGGATAGTAGCGCCCTCGCACCGCCGCTTCGTCATAGAATTGGTCGAACGCCGATGGGCTGCGATGGAACTCAAAGCCGTGTTGGTCGAGCTCGAGATTCTGCGCGACGGAACGCGCATCGCGAATCGTCACCACGTGTTGAACCGCCGGCGGGCGTTGCGTTTCAGTTCCGCTACCCGGCGGAAAAACGCGTACTTGCACCGCACCGCCGCCGGGCCCGAGGTACGACACTCGCGCCTTCACCGCGGGCAGATCGTCCGGCAGCGACGATCGATTGGATAC
>JALYOK010000341.1 GCA_030856925.1 Pseudomonadota bacterium | reverse complement strand
GCGTCGCGTCCCCCGCTTCAGTCGGTACGGCGGGTCCCCACTGACTGAGAAACTGCCGGACTTGCGCCTCGTGCTTGACGTCCCGAATGCCTTTCGGGTCGGATATCCATAGATTGAGTTGAAACGGTCTCGTCGTATGCGCGCGTACTTCGGCAACCCACTTGGCAATTTCCGCTGGTTGCATAAGCAATGTGCCGCAGGCGCCAGCCCCTCCCGCATTGGCAACCGCGATGGACAACGAAGGAGCAGAAGCGCCGGCCATTGGGGCCAACAAAATAGGAACGCGCAGGTGAAAGCGTGCACAAAATGTGTCGATGCGTAATTGAGCAGGGTTCACCCGATGCTCTTTCATGAGGTTAGTTTAAGAAAATGCATCGTGTGCCTTGAGTGGATCTACATGAGTCACAGGTCGTGGCGAGGGCGGATCCATTACGTGATTTGGCACACGGATCTCAATGTAGCGTTCGTGTGGTCACCAGCCCGGTTGCTACGTGACGCTCTCCCGCGTCGGACAGCGCAAACACGTCCGCGCGCGCAACGGTCAACGATTTTCCCCTGGAGATGACCTGTCCGCGTCCCAGGAATTGCGTACCAACCGCTGTGGCAAGCAGCTTTACCGAGTAGTCGATTGTCGCCAGCATGACACCGGCGGGCACGAGGGTAAATGCGGCGGTCGCGCCCGCGAAGTCAAGCAGAGACCCGACTGGCCCCGCCTGAAGCGCTTCGTGGTCGAACGTGATCTCCGCACGGTGCGGCATGAGGAACTCGACTTCGCCTGGAGCGATGCGCTTAAACGTAAGTCCCAACCACTGGACGTACGGCATGGCAAGAAGAATCCGCTTAACCGTGTCTTGATAGTCCGGATTCGGTGCGGTGAAATTGGTCATGGGTGGCATCGATGTGAACTCCTATTCAAATGATCTACCGGCGTTTATCAAGTGGCAAATGAAACTAATGCAATGCTCGTCGAAACAACATCCAGGCGCTCGTGACCAGCACTAACGTTGCGCCGAAGCTTGCGGTCCGGATGGCACTGGGCGAGCCAGCAAATGAGCTTACTGCAATGGGGCCGAGGATCTGCCCTGCTGCAAACGATGCCGTCATCACCGATATCAGCCTCGGTCCAGTAGTACCCGCAGCGGCCCGTGCGGTCTGCATGCCCGCCATGGTGACCACCATGAAAGTGCCACCTACACACAGCGCTGACAGCGAAATCGTCCATAGTGACAGCGAAATGGAGGGCATCAGCACGCCAATCGCCATCACGAGGTGGCCGTAAGCCCAGATACGTATCGGCGAAACATTTCCAAATAGATGCGACGTGATAACTGTGGAGAGCGCCGCGGCGGCGCCAAATACCGGCCAGACCAAACCGAATATCGAAGGATCATTTACGAGCACGCGGGCAAGCGCTGGCAAAAACGTCGCCGGAATAATGTAGCCCAGCCCAAACGCACCGTAGTGCCCAACCAGATTCCAGTGATCACGTGTGAGCGTGGCGACGACACCTTGGGCGCGACTTGGCGGCAACGAGGCGGAAGTTGCCAGCGGTTTCCAAGCAACGATCGCAACAATTGAAGCCAATATACCGAGTACCAGCCACGAGGTTTCAGCGCCATCCGATTGCTGGCCGGCAACGAGACCGACAAGGCCCGCCACCGCAATGCCAACCCCCACGCCAGCAAACACCCAACCCGTCATGCTCGGGCGTTGTCTCTCTGCAAGTGCGGAAAGCGTCCATGCGGATACGCCCACCAGCACGAAAGCGCTCGCGATTCCCGTACCGAGTCGGAGCAGAAGTGCTGCAAACAACGACACGGGAAAGCCCATGGAGAGCGTGAGCGCGCTCACCACGACAAGACCTGAACGCGCTGCTCGCGACGCTGAAATTGGCATCACACTTAAGACGACCGCGCCCAGCAGATAGCCCACGTAATTCGCAGTAGCCAGCCATCCGCCCTGCACGAGGCTGATGCTGGAACCTTGTTGCATCAAGGGAAGCAACGGCGTGAGCGCGAAGCGGCCGATGCCCATACCCGACGCAAGTCCTGCCAGGCCAAGCGCCGCGATCATTGGTGTCGATAGATTGGAGGTATTGTTTTGCATCTAGCAAGAAGATAGTGGAAATAATGTATCATGAATAATGAATAATGTAGAACTAGATGATCTTTAAATGAGATGTTATTTTGCTGCCCGTGCGCGGCAAATGATGCGACAGGGAGTTACGGCGCTATGGATCTGGTCGATCTCAAGATTTTTGTCACAGTCGTGGAGCAAGGTGGTATCGCCAAGGCCGGACGCTCGCTCCATCGCGTCCAGTCCAATATCACAATGCGAGTGAAGCAACTCGAGCAATCGGTAGGCGCGGAACTTTTCATTCGAGACAAACGCCGCGTGTACCTTTCGCCAAAGGGCGAGCAACTACTTGGCTATGCCTATAGAATTCTGACGCTCTCGGAGGAAGCCAAAGCCTCGGTTGCTAACGCTGCACCATCGGGGACGCTACGCCTTGGCGCACTGGAAAGTACGAGCGCAAGCCGCTTGCCGACGATTCTTGCCGCCTATCACAAGGCGTATCCGGATGTACGGGTGGAGCTGACCACGGGTACGAACGATCAGTTAATCGCCGCAGTCGTCAATCGGCAGTTAGATGCCGCTTTCGTCGTGGAAACGTCTCCGTCTAGCGACCTTGCCTCCATACCGCTCTTTGCTGAGCGCCTCGTCGTTATCGCTTCGCGACAGCATCCGCCTATTCGCCGGCCTAAGGATGTCGAAGGTGATTCAATCATCGCGTTCCCGACCGGCTGTGCCTATCGCAGGGTCCTGCAACGTTGGCTCGGTCGCGATAACTTGGCGACCGTTCGCGTGTTGGAGCTCAGTTCTTATCACGCGATTGTCGCTTGCGTCGCAGCCGGGACGGGGATCGCGCTCGTGCCCGAATCCGTTCTTGATACGGTCGTGCACGATGCAATATCGCGTTATCCAATTCCGAAAGTGTATGGCAGCGTCACGACGCCTTTCATATGGCGTCGCGATGGGGGCCATTCCGCCGTCGTTGGCGCGCTTTGCGAGTTGCTTCGCGCACGTACGGCTCCATCCGCCAAACGTCCAAAACTAAGCCTCGACGCAGCCAGCACAGCTTAATGGATTAGTGTTTTGCACCGCCCAAGCCTAGTTCGTAATCATATCTAGTCTCTAAGTAGTTAATCTGAAGTTCCTTTACCGGAACGACGCATTTATTCTTTAGCATCATTATCGTATGTGCGTCTGAGCTGTTGTTGTTCTGGCTACAAAGTGATGGTTTGGAGTAGTTTTATCGCGTGCGCCTGTTTTGGATTCGGGGTTGTGACGATTTCAAAACTCGGCGCGTCATTGCCGCTGCCACGCGTCCGGCAGGTGTTACGCACGACGGTGCCCAGTTCATCCATTAATGTGCGAAAGCTGTGTGCCGGCGTGCCGTCTTCAAG
>JALYOK010000323.1 GCA_030856925.1 Pseudomonadota bacterium | reverse complement strand
GCCCTCGCGATCACGTTTTCACGCAGGGCTTGGCCAGCGGATTCGGCGCCCAATAACGCCTACCCGGAGAGCCATAGCCCGCTTGCTTCCTGGCGTGATGACCTAAAAAAGGCGGGTAAAGGCTTGTAACAGTATGTAACAAATCGCCACTCCGTCAACGCCGGCTTAAAGCTTATCGTTATCATGGGAATAATCCATCGCTTCAATTGATGGTTGCAACCCGGAGCCTCTGTTATGAAGCCTATCAAACTTTATCGAAACGCAGTAGTTACAATCGCTGCCATGTTCGTCATGAACTTAGCTTACGCCGATCCGCCGGGCCGCGTCGGGCGCTTGAGCCTAGCCGAAGGTCAGGTTTCTTTCGCGCCGGCGCGCAGCGACGGGGAAGACAACTGGTCCGACGCCCAACTCAACTGGCCCGTCACCGGTGGTAATCGCCTTTATGCCGACGATAATGCCCGAGCCGAATTGCAGATCGGCGCATCATCGTTGCGTCTCACCGAAAAAACCGGCGTGGACTTTACCCGCCTCGACGATGAGCGAGTCGAAGCCTATGTTACTCAGGGTACCGTGCATGTCACCCTCAGAAACTGGGACAACAGTGAACCATTCGTTATCGCTACACCGACCTTAAGCGTGAGCCTGAGCGGCAACGGGCGTTATCGCATCGACGTTGACGATGATGGCGAAGACGCCACGGTCACCGTTCGCCAAGGCGAAGCGCAAGTGGTGAACGGCAATTCGCGCTTCAACTTGATCGCGCCACAGCGGGCGGAAATCAGCGGCTGGGATGGCGCCGATGTCTCCATCGAGCGTTTCGACGACGAGGATGATTTCGATCGCTGGGCCGCCGACCGCGATCGCCGCCAAGAAATTACCGCCTCCTCCCGCTACGTGGCGCCGTCAACGCCCGGTCTTTACGAACTCGACCAATACGGCCAATGGCGCGAGGAGCGCGACTATGGCTATGTTTGGACGCCCAACAACGTAGCCGCCGACTGGGCGCCCTATCGCCACGGCCACTGGGCCTGGGTCGAGCCCTGGGGCTGGACCTGGATCGACGACGCGCCCTGGGGCTACGCGCCGTCCCACTACGGACGCTGGGTGTATCTCGATCGCCACTGGGCATGGGCGCCCGGCCACGTGATCGCGCGGCCGTTCTATGCACCGGCGCTCGTGACGTTCATCAGCGGACCGGGCTTTAGCGTATCGATCAATGCCGGCGCGCCCTTCGGTTGGGTGCCCTTGGCCCCGCACGAGGCTTACTATCCTTACCACCATTACAGCGATCACTACGTTCGCAGCATCAACGTCCCCCATGTCCGCCACGATTACGTCATCGATCGCCATCATCGCGGCGATTACCGTAATCGCCACCATCCCGGCGGTGTGACGCTCGTGGATGCACATGTGGTCGTGGGGGGCTTGCCGGTGCCGCGCGGTATCCTTTCGGTCGAGCGCCACTTGTTGCGGGATCTCACGCGCGCCGCGCCGCCGTTGCCGCGGCTACCGCGGGTTGGCGCGGTCTTGTCGAAGCCCGTCTTCGCGCGGCCGCTGGAACGCGAACGCCACCGTGACCGCGACCATCGAGACGAAGGCCGGCGCCGTGATGAGCAGAGATTTCAAACCGGCGCCCCGCCCGTGGGCGTGCGCGAACGCGCACCGCGGGATATGCAGTCGGGAAAACGCCAGCGCGACCGCGAATGGCGTCGCGACGATCGCAAAAGGATAAGCCCACGGCCGGACTATACGATCCCCCGCCATGAAGTCGATACCCGGGTGCCGCTTTCGCCGGAACAACGTCGGCCTGCTCCGGTCGTTCGCCCGGTTCCAGTCCAACAGCCCGCCCCGGTGATTCGTGAAATTCGTCGCGATCAGCCGACGCCGGTCGCGCGCGAGCATTCAACCAATCAGCAACGGAACTTCCCGCCCGAGGGACGTCCCGCGTACATTCAACGTAGTGAACCGAGACAAGCCACCACCGGTGCGGGTAGAGCCGACGCGGCGCCTATGGTTCGTAAGAGCAGCGCAGGTTCAAACGGGGCACGCTAGGAGCCGCGCCGCGCTTTGCATTTCACTATAAACGGGGTACGCTGACCAGACAATTAGATTCTAACTTGCGTTGACCCGCGTGAAACGCCTATA
>JALYOK010000318.1 GCA_030856925.1 Pseudomonadota bacterium | reverse complement strand
GGGTACTCCGCTTCCCGCCGACCAACCGCCCGTCATCGATAAAAATCGCGAACCGTCGACGGCTGTAGTAACGCCACCGGTGGAACCGATTGCGCCGAAAGCAGTAGAAATCGAGTCGAAACCGGCGGCTGTGCCTGAATTGCCAGCCGCGATTCCGGATAAGGCGAGCAAGCCCATCGGCGAAGATGCTCCGCCAAAACCAAGGAAACCGAAGCGTGTCGCTCCGCCGCCTGATCAACCGGGTTTTGTGGAGGAGTGGTTGGAGAATCCGCTGGCGCCGGTCGCGGGTGCGGTGATTCTGGCACTGCTAGGTTTTCTTGGCTATCTACAATTTCAGAAGCGCAAGGACGCGCAATTAGGTGCGTTTACGGCGCCCCCGGGCGGATTCAAGGTAGCGCCCGCTGTCGCACCGGCGCCCCTGATCCCTGATGATGGAAACAGCTCTTTCTTAACCGATTTTGACAAGGTCGGCGCCGGAAATATCGATACCGACGAAGTGGATCCTGTCGCCGAGGCCGATGTCTACATCGCCTACGGTCGCGACGCGCAAGCGGAGGAGATACTAAAAGAAGCCAATGCCAAGGACCCGACGCGGTACGAGATTCCCCTCAAGTTGCTTGAGATTTACTCCAATCGCAAGAGCGCGCAGTCTTTCGAAGCTGTCGCCAAGCAGCTGAACAATACGATCGGCGCGCAGCATCCGTTGTGGTCCAAGGTCGCGGAAATGGGAAGAAAACTCGACTCGCATAACCCGTTGTACGCGTCGGTCGCTTTGACTTCAGACACCGAACGCTCCGGCGAGAGTACGGTGAGTCGCGCTTTTGCCAGCGTGGCCGCCGCGGCCCAAAGGCCAGTGGAGCAAATGCCAAAGGCAATGACGGATACCCTCACCGTCAAAGAACCGGTGATCGAACATGCCCCGCTGGATTTAGACCTTGATTTTAATACGGCTCCCGTTCCTGGGCAGACCATCGATGTTTCGGCTGCGAAACCGTTGCCTGATGCGCGAATGCTGGATTTTGACCTCGGCGAAGCCGGCGGCGCGACTAGCGGCGACATCGCATCCGGTGCGGAGAAACCCAGCACAAGCGTTGATCCGTTCGTTCTAGACTTCGATTTGGAAGAGCCAAGCGCTACGCCGGCGAATCGCCAGACGGCGCCGAGCCTTGCGCCAGCCGCGAGCGGCGAGTTCGTGATGGATTTCGATCTGGGAGACGCGCCCGCTTTAGACAAGACGCCGGATCCGCCGGAATCGCCTGAAAGCGCTCACCCGGACTTGGAACTGGGATCCGGTGTCGATTTGCCGCCCTTGGATCTTTCCCATATCGATTTGAATTTGGGCGCCCTTGACTCAGCCGATGCCGACGCGGAAGCGCAAACCGGCGGCAATTGGCAGAGCGCCGAGACGAAATTGGATTTGGCCCGAGCCTACTTGGAAATCGGCGACAAAGTAGGCGCCGTCGAAATCCTGCAGGAAGTCATAATAGAAGGGTCTGCTGAGCAGCAGGAAGAAGCGAAAAAACTCTCTGCCCAAGCCTAAGCCGTCTAGGATAAACTGTGCGCTGACAAAGCGCACACCGGCATGGCATTACATCCCACCACCCGCATCCTGATTGGGCTGAGCTTGATATTCGCAAGCTCGGCCCTTAGCGTTTTCTCACTTACAATTTTAGCAACGGCGATGACATCGACGTTAATCGCGCTCGGCGATGGCGTGGCGTGGCGTTGGGTCAAGCGCGCGCGATTGCTGTTAATTATCCCGCCGTTGATCAACGGTTACGTCATGGCCGGCGACGGCGTGTTCCCTTCGTTCGATCTGTGGTCGCCGACTTGGCAGGGGCTGACTAACGGCGCGCTGCAGTCGTTACGTCTTCTAGTGGCTCTGCTGGGATTGCGGCTTGTCATGCGCCCGTTGTCGCGCGAACAATTGACCGCGGGATTAACGACATTGTTATCGCCGTTGTCTTACGTTGGCGCCGACATCGCTCCATTGGCGCGCCGTTTGGGTCTCACCCTTGTTTATCTAGAACAGTTAGACGGCAAAAAGGCGGGGGAGTTGCTTCGCGGCGCTTCGCCCTTTCGAGGCCTCCCTGTTCACGTCGATGACCCGCAAGTGTCGGCGTCGCCATTAAGACTTTTGGACGGCGCCGTGATTGCGCTCACGCTCGTTATTCTATTTCGCGTGGTGACGTGAGAATCGCGCTCGGACTTGAGTATCATGGAGGCGGCTATTGCGGCTGGCAAACCCAGCCGAACGGTTGCGGTATTCAGGACGTGGTGCAGCGGGCTTTGTCGACCATTGCGGAGCAAGCGGTGGAAGTGCTAAGCGCCGGTCGCACCGACACGGGAGTGCATGCCATTGAACAGGTCATTCATTTCGAGACTTCTGCAGTACGGCCGCTGACCGCGTGGGTCCGCGGCGCCAATGCAAATCTGCCAAACGACATCGCCGTACTTTGGGCCCATCCCGTGCCGAATGAATTCCATGCGCGCTACAGCGCCCGTTCCCGTAGTTACCGTTATGTGCTGTTGAATCGCCCGCAGCGTGCCGCTGCCGCCCACGCTCGGGTGGGATGGTTCCATCAACCATTGGATAGGGAGGTTATGAGTGAAGCTGCAAAAGACTTGGTGGGTCGGCATGATTTCAGCG
>JALYOK010000311.1 GCA_030856925.1 Pseudomonadota bacterium | reverse complement strand
CGGCAAAGCAGTCGCGTTAGCCTGTGCGGCCCACGGCGCCACCCTGATTTTGCATGGCCGCCACGTCGCTGCCTTGGAGGCAACTTACGACCATATCGTCGCAGCAAATCATGCGACGCCGGCCATCGCGCCGCTCGACTTCGCCACCGCTAACGACCAAGATTACGAAAACATCGCCACGAACATTCGGCGCGAGTTCGGACGCCTCGACGGCGTGGTCCATTGCGCCGCATCGCTGCGACGACTGCAACCTTTAGCTCAAGAAAGTCTTGACGATTGGCTGGTGTCGCTGCGAGTTAATTTAGCCGCGCCTTTTGCTTTGACCCGAGCCTGCTTATCGCTTCTGCGCAGCAGCGACGACGCATCCGTAATCTTTACGTCTGAAAGCCACGGCGTGCTACCCGCTGCTTATTGGGGTGGATTTGCCGTCGCCAAGTCCGGTTTGGCTGCCTTGCTTAAAATTTGGGTCGATGAGTTAGCGGGTGCTACGAATCTGCGCATGAATCTCGTGGTGCCCGGCCCCATGCGATCGCCGCAACGCGCGCTGACCCACCCCGGCGAAGATAAAAGCAAACTGCCCACACCGAACGAATTGCTCCCGGCATACCTTTACCTACTGGGGCCCGACAGCAAAGGTTTGACCGGAAGCGTGCTGGAGCTGCAAAAAACAACTTGAGCCTCGCCGCAACGGAGCGCCGTTATTGCTCCGGCTCGACGTCGCCGGCTTGCGACGCCGCCTGGTCCGCCTCATCCAGCGCCTGTTGAGACTCGCTCTCGATGCGCTCGCTTTCCTCCTGCAGAATTTCGTCGCTAGATAGTTCGACGGGCTCCGTGGAGTTCATGTCAGTTGCCGGCGGTTGCCCAGAATTGATGGCCGGCGGAACGTAGCGAGGCGCTTCGGAATTGAGTCCGTCTTGCTGCCCCCCGTACGGCGCGGGTGGCGGCGATAGGCGGGGCGCCTCGCGCTCCGGCGGCATTTCGCTCTCGACGTTAAAGTTGTTGACCGAATCGACCGGCGTCTGAGCTTGCGCGGCCTGTGGCGGTGGGGGGGAAATCTCGATGCTCGAGGTCGGCTCCGGAAACGGATCGGTACGACGAACCGGTGGGATTTCCTCTATACGCGCCGGCGAAACTTGACGTGCGGCAACGTTAGCGGGTTCTGCATCGAATTGAGGACGTACGGAAAACACGTCGAGCAAATAGAAGATCAGCAATAAGCTTGCGATAACGGCAAATGGGAGCAATCGTCCTATCAGGGTTGAGATATCAGTCATAAATTCATTCTATGGGTGCAGCCGGAACCTGCGCCCAGCTTGCCTGTTGGCAAAGCATACCGTGGGGGTTTGTTGAAAAACTACTGCGGTGCCCGTCTGCGTCGTTGCGCGGTGCTCGGAATCCTCATGTACCTTTGAGTACATTCCGGTTCCTGCGCGCCGTGCGCCTAGCATACGGGCATCCTCGCTACGTTTTTCAACCAACCCTGGGAGGCAATATTGGCGCGCTTTCCAGGCGTGTGTCTAAAGGTCGGAAGAAACACTAACTCTGTAACACCTTTAGTGTCGCAATGCCGGCGAAAGTTGCAACCAGTGAACCGATCAAGTGGCTCAAGCTATGAGCGAGCGCCCAACCGTATTCGCCTCGACTCAGCAATCCTACAGCCTCGGCTGAAAAGCTCGAAAACGTCGTTAAGGCGCCGAGAAACCCGGTGATAACGAACAATCGCATTTCCGGAGGCAAGCCACTTTTGGTCGAGAAATATTGCAACGCCATGCCGATCAGATATCCCCCGATGAGATTGGCGAGCAACGTCCCGGCAGGCAGATTCGGCGTCGCCGCATTGAACCATAAACCCAGCCCCCAACGCAGCCAAGCGCCTAACACAGCTCCGATCCCGACGGCGGCGAAGCCATGCCACATAGTCAGTGCGCCTCTCGGGGCGGCTTCTTCTTCTGCATAGGAAAATCTCCATCGTGACAGCATGCATTATAATCATTTGTCCGAAGTAAAAACCCAAAACAGGAGCAGCAATTGGCCGAACGCGAAGCGATGGAATTTGACATTGTGATCGTCGGCGCCGGTCCGGCGGGACTTGCCGCTGCCATCCGATTGAAGCAACTCGCGCAGGAACACCAGCGCGAAGTGAGCGTCTGCATTGTCGAAAAAGGCTCCGAAGTCGGCGCCCATATTTTGTCCGGCGCGGTGATGGACCCGCGCGCAATGGCCGAACTCTTCCCCGATTGGAAAGACAAAGGAGCGCCGCTCAACACGCCGGTCAGCGAAGACCAATTTTTGTTTTTGTCGGAAAACGGCGCGCGCAAAGTGCCCCCCTGGTTATTGCCGAAATGTTTTCAGAATCACGGCAACTATGTCATCAGCTTGGCCAATGTTTGCCGCTGGCTCGGTCAGCAAGCGGAGGCGCTGGGGGTCGACATCTATCCCGGCTTCGCCGCTGCGGAAGTGCTGTACCATGCCGATGGCCGCGTAACGGGTGTAGCGACCGGCGATATGGGTATCGGCAAGGATGGTCAGCCCGGCGATAACTATCAACGAGGCATGGAGCTACACGCCAAATATACTTTCTTCGCCGAAGGCGTTCGCGGTCATCTCGGCAGACAACTCGAACAACATTTCAATCTACGCGCCGGCAAAGATCCCCAAGTTTACGGCATCGGTCTTAAGGAATTGTGGGATATCAAACCGGAACAACATCAGCCGGGTCTGGTCATTCACACCGGCGGTTGGCCGCTCGATAAGTCGACTTACGGCGGATCGTTTCTGTATCATTTGGAGAACAATCAGGTCGCGGTCGGCTTTGTGGTCGGCTTGGCGTATACAAACCCTTATCTCAACCCGTTCGAAGAATTTCAACGCTACAAAACCCATCCGGCCATTCGCAATTTTTTTGAAGGCGGCAAAAGAGTCGCCTATGGCGCGCGCGCCATCGTCGCAGGCGGCCTACAGTCCTTGCCCAAGCTCATCTTTCCGGGCGGCTGCCTGGTCGGCGATGATGCGGGTTTCTTGAACGCTTCGCGCATCAAGGGTAGCCACGCGGCGATGAAATCCGGCATGCTGGCCGCCGAAAGCGCATTTGCCGCCCTAGGCGACCCGGCCGCCCTAGGCGACCCGGCCGCCCTCGACAACGAAGCGGCGCCGGCGGAACTAAGCGATTATCCGCGCGCATTTGAAGCGAGTTGGCTGCACGATGAACTGCATCGCGCCCGCAACTTCAAACCGTGGATGAGTAAGAGCCTTTACATTGGCAGCCCGATGGTGTGGATCGATCAAACGTTATTCGGCGGCAAAGCGCCTTGGACTTTGCATCATCGACACGCCGACCACGAAACGCTGCAGAACAAATCCGAAGCCCAGCCCATCGTCTATCCCAGGCCCGACGGCGTGCTTACGTTCGATCGTTTGTCGTCGGTATTCGTCTCCAACACCAATCACGAAGAAAATCAGCCGGCCCATTTGACGTTGAAAAATGCCGCCGTGCCGGTCGATGTTAACCTCGCGCTATACGATGGACCCGAGCAGCGTTATTGCCCGGCGGGCGTATACGAATTCGTCGCCGGCGATACCGGCAAGCGTTTGCAGATCAACGCGCAAAACTGCGTACACTGCAAGACTTGTGACATTAAAGACCCAACGCAAAATATAGTATGGGTAACGCCGGAGGGCGGCGGCGGACCGAATTATCCGAACATGTAACTGTCCTTCCCGCCCCCGGCTAGAGCATTCGGGGGCAGGCTCCGGCGGGGATCCATTTTGCGCCGCGAGTAGCGCGTTCGTCATCGCCTTCGCAACGGTATTTCAGAAGCGAAACAACGCGCGCATAATACAAAAAACTATCCAACATCACTATGTCGAGGGCTATCCAAGTTAGGAGGCATT
>JALYOK010000251.1 GCA_030856925.1 Pseudomonadota bacterium | reverse complement strand
CCGCGCGGTTCTACGCCGAACTCATTTTGCCCAAGGCGCGGGCTCTGAGCCACGAAGTGATGAACGGCGCGGAGAGCGTGTTAGCGCTGCAAGAGGCGCAGTTCTAGTTCACGAGGGTGGGCGCAGACCGGCACCGCGGCAGTTTTTCAACCGCCCTTAGGTGACGGGATCGAGCGCTTCTGCGGACACGCTACGCGCAGACCTTGATTGCCAATGCGTGTAGGCGTGGGCGAAGGCCTCCGCCGGCAGGGGTTTGCTGATGAAGAAGCCCTGAGCGTCATCGCAATTGTGCAAGTGCAAGAAGCGCAATTGATCGAGTGTTTCTACCCCTTCCGCTACGATGGTCATTCCCAAACTGTGGGCGAGATCGATAATCGCGCGCACCAGCACTGCATCGCCGGGATCCGTCGAAATATCGCGGATGAACGAACGGTCGATCTTCAAACAATCGATCGGAAAACGGCGCAAGTTGCTCAGACTTGAATAGCCGGTGCCGAAATCGTCCAAAGACAGGCGTATCCCGAGGGCCTTCAGTCCCCGCAATGCGATGGCCGCCTCGTCGGTGTTTTGCATGAGGCCCGTTTCCGTGATTTCAAGTTCGAGCACCTCGCCGTTGATGGAATTCGCCACCAATATTTCTCGCGTGACATCAGCCAAGTCCTTCTGCCGCAGTTGGCGCGCCGAGAGATTGATCGCGAGCCGGAAAGGCGCCAGTCCTCGCTGCCGCCACTTCGCGTATTGCGCGCACGCAGTTCTCAGCACCCATTCGCCGATCGGCACGATGAGTCCGGTGTCCTCGGCGATGGGAATGAAATCATCGGGCGCCACCAGACCCCGTTGCGGATTACGCCAACGCAACAGTACTTCTGCGCCGACGATCGCGCCGCTGCTTATGGCGATTTGTGGTTGATAATGAAGTTCGAGCTCGCCGTTCTGCAGGGCGTGACGCAGCCCCGTTTCAACCGCCAGACGGCCATGGGCAAGGGTATTAATCTCGCTCGTGAAGAACCGATAGCCGTTGCGGCCGTTGTCTTTGGCGAGATACATGGCGGCATCGGCATGTTTCAACAACTCGTCAAAATCCGTAGCGTCGCTCGGGAATACGCTGACACCGATACTCGGCGTTACATGTAAATGATGGCCATCGATGATCGTCACTTTGGCGAGCGACTCCAACAGGTGCTGGGCGACGCTGCCGGCGGCCGCCGGATTGACCAAGTCCGACAACAGCACGACGAACTCGTCTCCCCCCATGCGCGCCACGGTGTCGAAATTGCGCACCGTTCGCCGGATCCGATCCGCAACCTCTCGCAACAACGCATCGCCGGCGCTGTGGCCGAGGGAGTCGTTGATGGTCTTAAAGCGGTCGAGGTCGATGAAGAGAATGCCGACGTAATTCTTGTTGCGGCGCGCCCGCGCCAATGCCCGCGCACCCTGGTCCTGCAGCAACACGCGATTCGGTAATCCGGTCAATGGATCATGGTGTGCTAGATGGCGAAACCGTTCTTCGCTTTGCTGCAGATCCTGGGTGAGTTGCGAAGCGCGTTCCTTAACGTTGGCATGCTGGGTAGCGAGGGAATAGAGAAATCCGAGCAGCAGCAAGCTGAGCAGGGCGCCGCCACCGAGGATCAGCCAGGATTGACTACGGTCGATCGAGTTCTCGAAGAGCGGCAGGGTCTGTAGCGACAACGTCCAGGGTTGTCCTCCCAGTTCCAAGGTCTGGCGAGAAGTGAACAGCGGGTGAAATTTCGCATCGGTGAAATGAGACTGGTCGTCGCGTTGGTAAAGCATCGTTTCGTTGGCGATGGCAACGCTTTCGAACACTTCCAGATCAATACCGATCTCGGCCAAGCGCTCGCCTAGGGTCGCTTCGATCAACTCGCTTACCCGGAACGAGGCAAATACATAGCCTTTCAGCGCCGCGCGGCGGGAATCGAGGCTGAAGGGGGAGGTGTTGTGGTCGTAGACCGGCAGAACCATGACGACGCTCGCCGAATTCTGCGCTTCGTTTTCTACCACCGCCTGCACCTTGCCCGTGAGCGCCGCGGCGCCCGTGTCGCGGGCCCGCTCCATCGCCTTACGCCGGATGGGCTCGGACATCATATCGAATCCCAATACGCGGCGACTAAGGCCGTCTAGCGGTTCCCGGAAAAGCACCGGCGTATAGGTGCTGCGGTCGCCTTGGGGCAGGATCTTGTAATCCGTGAAACCCTCTTGCCACAGCTTCGCCAAGTGTTCGGCCTTTTCGTCGTGGGCGATAACGGGCGCAAAACCGATACCTTTGACGCCGGGATACGCTTCCTTCACTTGCAAGGAATTGACGTATTGTCGCCACTGGAAACGGTTAACATCGATGGAGGCGGCAAACAGCCCCACGCCGCCGCGCAGAATCTGCTCGTAGCTCTGCATTCGAACGGTGATGGCGATGCGCGACGCATAGACTTCGTGGTTAAATTTTTCGCGCGCGGTGTTTAGCGAATATTGGCGCGAGAAGTAACAGGCTATCAGAGTTGCCGATAGACATACCGCGAAGGCGAGGTACGCTATCGCTAGTTGCCTAGATACGTTATTAAATCTTTTTTCGACTTTTAGAATACCCATCTTAGCAGTGCGGCGCGTAGGATAAGTGGCGCCACTATATCAGTTGCGGGCGGCGGCAGAAGGGATTTCGATCCACTCAGCGGGTTCCGACCCCATTGCGCTGTATCGGCTCGACCGACTACCATAGGACTTTACAGAAACGGACGAGACACAGATGAGCAAGCTGATCGATTATTACTTTTCTCCGATTTCTCCCTGGACCTATCTGGGCCATCCGCGTTTCACGGCGATGCTAAAAAAGTACGGCGCCCAAGTCAACGTCAAACCGGTCGATTTGGGCGGCAAGATTTTTCCGATCTCCGGTGGCTTGCCTCTGCCGCAGCGCGCGCCCCAGCGTCAGGCGTATCGACTGGTGGAATTGGTCCGCTGGCGCGATCATCTCGCCATGCCTCTCACCATCAAGCCAAAGTTTTTCCCCGCGCCGGGTGACCTGTCGGCGTGCCTCATTATCGCCGCCAAGGACCATGGCGAAGATGCCGCATTACGCATGAGTTGGGGCCTGTTGAAGGCTTGCTGGGAGGAAGAGCGCAACACGGGCGACGTCGAGACGTTGCGAGCCATCGCCACTGAACAAGGCTTGAATAGCGCCGAACTGTTCGACCGCGCGCACAGCGATGAAGTCAAAGCTAAATACGCATCGTTTACTCAAGAAGCGATCGATCGCCAAGTGTTTGGGGCGCCGAGTTACGTGATCGACGGCGAAATATTTTGGGGACAGGATCGGTTAGAGTTCGTCGACCGGAAATTGGCGTCGGGTTAGATTATCTGAAACACACCTTGGATGATGGCGATGCGGCTCTCGTTCAAATTGCGGAGCTGGTTTTTTGCCATCGCGACGATGTCGTCACCGAGTAACAGATGAATGCCCAAAGGCGGCAACTCCGACGCCGCTTGCACGCGTTGCTCAAACCAATCGCGGGCGCGCAGTGTTTCATCGATCCATTCCGACGCCGCAAATCCTGCTGCTTCGATCAGTCGCCGGGTGGTTGCCGCAGGCTGCAAGAAACTGATGGCCGGATCCCGCGCCCAGGGCACCGGGAAATGTATCGGCGTATTTTCTCCTTGCATGATCTCTTGCAATGCGTAGCGTCCCAGGTGGCGCAAGACCCGCCGGAACTCCGCATAAATGCCGGGTTTGTGTTCGATGTTCATGGTGCTGTGCTGGGTCCACACCAGATCGAAACTCGCGTCGGGGAAAGGCAGCCTCGATGCATTACCGTGTAGATGGCGCACGCGATCGCTAAGTCCGATGCGCGCGGTCAGCAATTCCCCCACGCGGCAATATTCTTCCGTGAGGTCAACGACGGTGACGTTACAACCGAACATGGTCGCGAGGGTGCGTGCCGGTCCGCCGAGTCCGCCACCGACGTCGAGTATGGCTTGTCCGGCCGAAATCCCCGCCCGTTGAGCCAGTTCCATGGTCGATTGTTTGCCGCGGCTATGGAACTGATCGACCGGCGCGAGATCGTCGATGGTGAGCGCGTCTAGGTTTTTTCCCGCTTGGCGCAATGCGTTGAGAATGCGCGCGGCCAGATCTTGTTGGGCGTAATGCCCGCTTACTTTAGCGTGCCGATCGGACGCGCTCATTGATTGATGGTGATCGGAAGCACGCTCATTAGGCACTGCGCCAATGGAACGCTCTAGCGATAGCGATGGCGACAAATGGCAAAATCAACCCAATAAGAATCACCGTGGTGAACAGCAAACCGAGTTCGCTGTAATCCGCCGGGACCGTCACCACGCCGGTGGCCGGCTCCTTGACCTCCCGCGTCACAGTGTAGATTTGATTTATATACTTGGTGCCCAAGTTGCTGAGGGACAGCGCCAAATTACTGAACGATGCCATCACCGCGAAGAAAGTCGCTTTTAAATGAGATGGCGCGGAATTGGCAATCCAGGCGAGCATCGGCACCATGGCGATTTGGCCGAGGGGCGATTCCAGAGCCGTGTCGATCACTGCGATGAAGCGCTGATCGACCAGGCCGCCGGTGTGCGCTGCAGTCCACTCGTGCAATCCGTAGTACATTCCAAGCGACGGCAAGGAAAGTATGGTGCCGACCAACGTCAAGAACCCAACTACGTAAAAGATCGATCGTTCCGCCATGAAACGGCGGAAGATAAACAAGCCGAATAAGGTCAGCATACTACCCAGCAATGACAGTTTGGCGAAGAACTCTTGATCGAATTTCAATACGTCGATGTACCACCACTGCGAACCGGCGCCGGTGCCGGGTAACGCACGGAAAACAAAAATCACGATGGCGGTGCCCAACAGCGCATTGCGCGCCGTTGGATCTAACTCCCGCAATAATCGCCACATAAGGAAGAGGACGATCGCCATGGAAGCGGCGAAAATCAGCTCTTGGCCATACTCTTTCAAAAAACTGAAGTCGCTGAGGCCGACCACGATCGATACCGCCGCGAACGCAATGCCGCCGCCCAAAACCCACCAGTTCACCGGCGGCTTTTGCGATTGAACTTCCATGCGGCGGGAAATTTCCTCGGCGCTCAATCCTTGGGCGCGCAAGCGGCCCCTTTCGCGGCGGCGCAAGTGACCGGCGAACGAAACGCCGAATATCGAAACCAAGGGGATGATCAAAGCGAGCAAATAAATCTTCGCGTACACCGCGGCCTGTTGGTCCTTGGGCAAATCTTGTACACCGGACAGCAAAACCACGTTTACCAACGCCACCATCACGCCGCCGCCGATCAGCGCGACGCGACCCAGTGTCTGCATGGTGGTGTGCATGGAACGTTGAAGTTTCGGGTCGATGAGTTGGCCCGATTCGTCGAACTTCGGCACCGCTTCGACCGTCATGGCATCGGCCACGGCGTCTTGCAATACATAGCCGACCGGCGAGAGTAGCGCCGACAGCACGAACCATTTCTCTGCGCTCATGGTTTGCCGCATCGTGTCGGGATTAGCGAGCAGCCCAACCATGATCAATAAACTACACGCCACCAGGATTGCGCCGAGATAAACCAGTCCGGCCTTGTAGCGCCAAAACAAATCCACCAAATGGCCGACCGGTACTTTAAGCGCCCACGGCAGCCCCACCCAAAATCCCAGCGCCGCGAGAAACGCCGCCGACAGGCCGAGATAATCTTTGACGAAAAACGTGCCGACAATTCCCGTAAGCGCCGAGATGCCGTAAGCGGCGTAAACCATCAGCGGCGGCAAATAAGAGAGACGCACTTCGCGTCCCAATTGCAGAATGTTACGATCGATCCAACCCATGAGTCCGCCGCCGGGGTCGGTCACTGATTGCTGCATGCTTGTCTCCCTATGGTGAGGCACGCGCTATTATGACGATTTCGCGAAAAGTTTGGGAGGAGAGTCTGCAACCTATGACACTACATTGTAACTGGCAATTTTACGTTGGACTTTTGACGGCGTTGACTTTACTTCACGGCAACGCTTTGGCGCAATCCTACCCCAGAAAATCCGTCACCGTAATGGTGCCCCAGGCGGCAGGCGGCGCTAACGATGCCATCGCCCGCATCGTCGCGCAAAAGCTGTCCGAGACTTTGAAGCAGCAATTTATCGTCAATAACAAAGTCGGCGCGGGCGGCAATATCGGCGCGCAAGCGGCGGCTCAAGCGCCCAAAGATGGCTACACCTTATTTCTTGCGCTGAGCAGCGTGTTGCTGGTGAATCCGGTGTTGTACAAACAGCCGGGTTTCGATCCCCTAAAGGATTTCATACCCATTACCGCCGTGGCCACGGCGCCCTATTTACTGGTGTCCCATCCGTCGTTCCCAGCAAAGTCGGTCAAGGATCTTATTGCCCTCGCGAAGTCCAAGCCCGGTCACCTAAGCTATGGCTCAGCCGGCAACGGCACGTTCAATCATTTAATCGGCGAGATGTTCAACGCCCAGGCAGGAATCGATATTGCACACATTCCCTATAAAGGCGCAGCGGCAGCGTTGAACGACGTGCTAAGCGGCGAAATCCCGCTCGCGTTCGTCAGCATGCCGTCGTCCATCTCCTTCATCAAGGGCGGACAACTCATTGCCGTCGGCGCGACGACGCGAAAGCGCGTTCCGTCGCTGCCGCAGTTACCGACGATCGGTGAAACCGTGCAAGGATTCGGCGCCGATCCGTGGTACGGATTGTTCGCGCCCGCCGGAACGCCTAATTCCATCGTGACGCAATTGCACAGGGCAGTCGTTACCGCGTTGAACAGCAAAGATGTGAGGGACAGGCTCGCCCGACAGGGCGCCGAGCCCTTCGTCAACGATCCGGTAAAATTTGGCGCGATGTTGAAGTCCGAGATACCGAAGTGGGCGAAGGTAGTGAAAGAATCGGGCGCGACCATCGATTAAGGTTCGCGAGGCGTCGCGCCACCAGGCAATGGCCCGAGGCCACCCCGTATCATTGCGGCGTTTCAGGGATTCCTCGCCAGCACCCAATCTGGAGGCGGCGGCTGGCGAGGTCAAGCGAGATAGCCAGCGCGCGCTTTTATCCCAACCTCAAACCTGGGACAATGGCATCACATGATTTCGAGAGGAGAATAACAATGCTTCGTCGCTCTACCCGCTTGCTGCGTTTTCTGGCGGTCTTCATGGTCGCCGCGGCAGCTCTAGCCAACCCGGCGCGCGCTCAGGAAGTCACTTTGAAGCTACACCACTTCCTTCCGGCCCTGTCGCCGTTTCATGCGCATTTCATGGCGGTGTGGGCGGACAAAGTCATGAAGGAGTCGAATGGACGCATCAAGATTCAACTGTACCCCTCGATGCAACTGGGCGGTACGCCGCCGCAGCTTTATGATCAAGTAAAGGACGGCGTCGCGGACATCATCTGGACCGTCGCCGGTTATTCCGCCGGCCGCTTTCCTGCGTTCGAGGTGTTCGAGTTACCGTTCATGGTCAACAGCGCCGCCGGTTCGAGCCGTGCGCTATGGGAATACGTGCATGTCAACAACCTGAACAAGACCGAGTTCAAGGACGTGAAGCTGCTGGCGGTGCACCAGCACGACGAGCCGCATTTTCACATGGTCAACAAGCCCATCAGGACTTTGGCCGATCTCAAGGGCGTGAAAATCCGCGCGCCGACCCGAATCACTAACCGGCTGCTGACGGCCCTGGGCGCGACCCCGGTGGGCATGCCGGTGACTCAAGTATCTGACGCGCTCTCGAAAGGCGTTATCGACGGCGCATTGCTGCCGTGGGAGGTGGTGCCATCGATCAAGGTCCACGAGTTGGTGAAATATCATTCCGAAATCGACGTGAAATCGCGATGGCTTTACTCGACGGTGTTTGTGTTCGCGATGAACCCGGCGAAATTTGCAAGCTTGCCGGGTGATTTGAAAAAAATCATCGATGCCAACAGTGGCGCGGAGCTGTCGTCATGGGTGGGTAAGATGGCCGATGAGTCCGCCATTCCCTCGCGTAAGCAAGCGGTCGATCGAAAGAACACGTTCAACACCATCTCGATAGATGAGCTAAAGAATTGGCAGAAAGTAGCCCAGACCGTCACCGACGATTGGATCAAGGATCTCGACAAGCGCGGACTCGACGGCAAGGCGTTGGTCAATAGCGCTCGCGAGTTGATCGCTAAGTACGACAAGAAGAAATAGGTTAACTGGTAAAGCACTTTATGCTGTTAGATGGTAGCGCAGCGATCGAGCGCGCTCTGGTCCGCGCCGGGGGTCAGGAGACAAAGCGAGTCCGGCC
>JALYOK010000236.1 GCA_030856925.1 Pseudomonadota bacterium | reverse complement strand
GCTTATTAGTTCCCTGATTTCCCGTCAATCCTTGCCATCAAGATCCTGGGCGGAGCGTCGTCCAGCCATCACCTTACCGTCTGGATTCACCGCCCACCAAACGCCGATCGCGTTTCAGCTCGTCGCTAGTGTAGTGCGCCATAATTAACGGGACAAATAAAAATGATGGATTTTTTCGTCTGGCGCGACGCGAGGAGGCCGCATAGCGGGCTCTATGCCACGACGAGCAACGAAGTGGCCCGAGGCCAGCCGACCAGACGGAAAAAGACGCATTTTTATGTTCCGCTAATTATGGCGCACTACACTAGCATTTTTCAGAGGACCTACGGGTGCGTGCAGGCTGGCATTGTAAGCATCCACGCCGCCGATTGCGGCATTCTAAAGTGCTGTAGTATTGCGGCATCCTAAAGTGACGTAGTGAGGTAGGGTGCAGCCGCACCTTTTCTTTATCTTTTCCGACAACTCTGATACCTTGTCGCGAACTCGTTAGGGAACCTCTGATTAAATCCCTCGCGGTCGCGCTGGACTTAATCAGGGGTTCCTTAAATCCAGACATGAATTTTTGCAGTGATTGCGGTGAAAAAGTCACCCTGCGCATCCCCGACGGCGACAATGTCCCGCGCCACGTATGCGACGCATGTGGGGCCATCCATTACCTAAATCCGAAAATGGTCGTCGGCTGTATTCCCGAATGGGATGACCAGATTTTACTGTGCCGCCGCGCCATCGAGCCTCGTTACGGTCTGTGGACTTTGCCTGCGGGCTTCATGGAAAACGGCGAGACCGCCGCCCAAGGCGCCGCGCGCGAGACCTTGGAGGAAGCCGGCGCGCGGGTTCAGATCGATCAGCTCTACACTTTTCTCAACTTGCCCTACATCAATCAAATTTATGTTATGTTCCGCGGCCGGTTGCTGGACCTGGACTACGCTGCGGGCACGGAAAGTTTGGAAGTGAGGATGTTTAGCGAAGCGGAGATTCCGTGGAAGGAACTGGCGTTTCGCACCATCAAGATCACGTTGGAAAATTATTTCGCCGACCGCAAAAACGGCAGCTTTGATTTTCATATGGGCGATGTGCTGCCACCGAACCGTTAGCTACACCTGTAAATGTCATTACGATAAAGCCACCTTGAACGACGAATTCCTCTTCCAGCCCCCCGCAATCACCACCAGCCTGTGGGGCCGCTGGCGCAGTTGGCCGCTATACGTGCGTATCATCGGTGCGCTTATCCTCGGCGTGGGCGTCGGCCTTTTCGCGGGCGCCAATGCCGCTTGGCTGGCGACCCCCGCGAAGCTGGTGTTGCGCTTGCTCGGCGCCCTCGCGCCGGTGTTGATTTTGATCGCCGTCATACGGGCGCTGTTGCGAGTGGAATTGAAGGGCCGGATCGGTCTTAGGGTCGCGGGTTTGCTGCTGCTGAATACTTTGGTTGCGATCATGATCGGGCTGGTCGTCGCCAATGTGATCGCGCCCGGCAGCGGGGCAAAAATCACGCCGCCGGAAAGCCAGGCCACCGCCAAAACGGGCCCCGACCCCATTCAACAGTTACTCGATAGTGTGCCGAAGAGTTTGCTCGGTCCGCTCGGAGACGACGGCAAAGTCATCGGTGTGATTTTCATCGCCATCGCGTTCGGCATTGCGCTGCGGCGCTTTCGCGAAACGCCGATACGCAATGTCATGGACCTCAGCGACATCGCCTTCGGCGCAATCATAACCGTGTTGCGTTGGGTGATCGAAGTCATTCCGATCGCGGTATTCGGAATCGTGGCGAGCATTGTCGGCGTCAAAGGCTTCGCCGATTTCAAAGCCCTGGGCATGTTCGTGGTAGCCGTGATCGTCGCGCTTTTGCTGCACGCGACCTATTATCTGCTGCGCGTGCGCTTCGGCTCGTGGGTGAAACCGCTACACTTGCTGCGCGGCGCCCGAGACGCAATGGTGATGGCCTTTTCCACCGCCAGTTCCACCGCCACGTCGCCCGTGACTTATGCCTGTTTGAAAGATCGCGTTGGCCTGCGCGAACAGTCCGCCAGTCTGGGCGCGCTGGTGGCTTCCAATTTCAACAACGACGGCACGGCGCTTTACGAAGCCATGGCGGCGCTGTTCGTCGCGCAGATGCTGGGCTTGGAGCTGACTTACGCGCAACAGTTTCTGGTCGTCATCACCAGCGTGTTCGCCTCGGTCGGCGCGGCAGGCATTCCCGAGGCGGGTCTGGTGACCATGACCATGGTGTTCCAAGCGGTCGGTTTGCCGATCGAATACATCGCGATTTTGCTGACGGTGGATTGGTTTCTCGACCGCTGCCGCACCGTGGTGAACATGATGGGCGATATGAACATCGCGTGCTTGCTCGATGGCAAAACGCGGGAAAACAAAGCTTCCGGTCCCTAACCTTTGTCATCGCGAGGAGCCCGCGGGACGACGCGGCGATCTCGAATTGGCGGTGGGTTCGGATTGTCAGAAGTGTTGGAATCGACAGGTTTCATTGAAAGGAGGAAAATTAGGGTAAGTCACCGAGATTGAAAGGCTCTGCCATGGCTGCCGTCCTCAAACCACGCGCCGACGCGAAAACGAAAGTCGTCCATATTTCCTGTCCGCACGATTGCCCCGACGCCTGTTCGCTGCTGGTGACGGTTGACAACGCATCGAAAAAAGCTATCAGAGTCGAGGGCGATCCGTCGCATCCCTTTACCAAGGGCTATCTCTGCGGCAAGGTGAATCACTACCTTGACTACGTCTACAATGATCAGCGCGTACTGTATCCGCACCGGCGCGTGGGGCCGAAGGGGCCCGGCGCCAAGTTCGAGCGCATCACTTGGGACGATGCGCTTACGACCATCGCGCAGCGCTTCAAAACCATCATCGCCGAGTACGGCGCAGAAGCGATTCAGCCCTACTCCTATTCCGGCACCCTTGGCGTATTAGGTTTTGGCGGCATGAGCGAGCGTTTCTGGAACAAGATGGGCGCGGCGCGTTTGCTGCGCACGATCTGCACCGCCGCCGGCAGCGCCGCACGCCTGGCCACTACGGGCAATGCCGACGAAGCGAATCCGGAAGACGTCGTCAACGCAAAAGTCGTCATCCTATGGGCGACTAATCTAGTCAGCACCGGCGTCCACATGATGCCATTTCTCACTCAAGCGCGAGAAAACGGCGCAACGATCATCGCTATCGATCCGCGGGTCACGCGCACCACCCAGTTCGCCGATTGGCACATCCAGCCGAAACCCGGCACCGATGCGGCGCTGGCGTTGGGCATGATGAAAATCATCGTCGACCGCGGCATGCACGACGAGGCGTTCCTGCGTAAGAACACGGTTGGTTGGGAGCGACTGCTTAAAGAAAAATTACCCGATTATCCGCTCGAAAAAGTCGCTGCGATCACCGGCATACCCGCTGACGATATCGAACGCTTGGCGCTCATGTACGGCAGCACCAGGAAAACGTTTATTCGTTTGAATTGGGGTATCCAGCGCCATGATAACGGCGGCATGATGGTACGCGCCATCCGCATTCTGCCCGCGATCACCGGCGCGTGGGGACATGAAGGCATGGGCTGTTGCATCAGCACCGGCCCGGAAATGCGCGGCATCGATGTCAACAAGTTGCAACGGCCCGAGCTGCTTGCGGGCCGCGATCCGCGCACCATTAATATGATTCAGATCGGCGCTGCGCTGAACGATGCAAGCTTAAGCCCGCCGATCAAGGGACTGTTCATCTGGAATTCCGATCCCGCTAACTGCGTGCCGGACACGCAATCGGCGCGCAAAGGCATGGCGCGCGAGGATTTATTCACCGTCGTCCACGATCCGTTCTTCACCGATTCCTGCCTGTACGCCGACATCGTGTTGCCCGCCGATACCCAACTCGAACACATGGACCTGCACGGACCCTACGGTCAATTTAATTTTGGCCTGTCGCAGCCGGCGATCCCGCTGGTTGGCGAGAGTCTGGACAATCAGGAATTGTTCCGGCGTATGGCCAAGGCCATGGGCTACAGCGAGCCGTGTTTCGAACAAAGCGACGAAGTCATGATCCGCGAGATCATCGACCCGGAATTGAATCCATTGTTCGAAGGGGTAACGTTCGAACGCTTGCAGCGCGACGGCTGGGCGCCAGCCAATTTGAAATCCCCGCGCCGCATTGGCATTAACAGCGGTAAGTGGCCTACCCCTTCAGGAAAAATAGAAATTTATTCTGAGACGCTAGCGAAACAAGGAATGGATCCGCTGCCGACCTACGTGCCAGAGTCAGAAGGCTTGGGCAACGCAGAATCCATGAAGAAATACCCGCTGCAAGTGATCAGCGCCGCGACACATTATTTCATCGGCTCGTCATTTCAGCAGGTGCCGCGCTTGAATGAAATGTCCGCGCGGCCAACCTTCGAGCTGAGCATTGAGGACGCGCAACAACGCAGCATCACCAATGATGATTTCTGCCGGCTCTACAATGACCGCGGCGAGACCTTTGGTTACGCGCGCGTCGTGCCGGGACTCAAACCCGGTGTGCTCGGCGCACCGAAACAGATCAAGGGATCCAACACGCCGGGCGGCTTGAATGTAAACGCGTTGATCAGCGCCCGAGTCGCGGACATGGGCGGCAGCCCGGTGTTTTATTCGACGTTAGCGGAGATTGAAAGAGTTACTGAATCGAAAATGGATACGCGATGAATATCGAAGAACTGGAATCTCAAGCCTTACGACTCGATGTGCGGGAACGAGCAAGGCTTGCGGCGAAACTATTATCAAGCCTGGACGCATTGAGCGATCAGGAAAACGAGCGACTTTGGACGGAGGAGGCAGAACGGCGCGACCGCGAACTTGAAAACGATGATAGCAAAGGCCGCCCTTCGCACGAAGTCTTTGGCAGCGCCCTATCTCGCCTTTCATGACCTTACCGGTCACATTTCATACCTTAGCGGAGGACGAATTAAACGAAGCTGCGTCATACTATGAATTCGAAAGGCGTGGCCTCGGTCTTGCTTTCGTTGGGGCTGTCCGCGCTGCTGTGACGCAAATTACTGCTTTCCCGGAGGGAGCGATGCTGATCACTGAGTCGGTACGTCGCAAAAACTTGCACGGTTTTCCCTATAGCGTGCTCTACAAAATAAAAACAAATGAGATTCGGGTCCTGGCCATCATGCATCAAAATCGACGACCTTTTTATTGGCGTGGCCGAAGGTAAGACCGGCCATTCGAAAAGTCCTTGAATAATCGGACACTCTCTCTCATCGTCGCCATGGCGCGCAACGGCGTCATCGGCAAAGACAACAAACTACCTTGGCGTTTGTCCATTGATTTGAAACGTTTTCGCGCCCTGACCATGGGTCATCACATTGTAATGGGACGTAAAACCTTTGAGTCCATTGGGCGTCTACTGCCTGGACGCAAGACCGTGATCGTGTCGCGCAATCCAAGGTATCGAATCGAGGGCGCCATCGTTGTCGCATCGGTCGATGCAGCGATCGAAGCCTGCGGCAACGACTCCGAAATTTTCTTCATCGGCGGCGGGGAACTGTATCGCCAAGTGTTGGATCGCATTGACCGCATCTACCTCACCGAAGTCGAGGCGGACGTCGAGGGCGACGCCCATTTCCCGCCGTTCAGCCGCAACGGTTGGATAGAAACTTCGCGAGAAGCATTTCCGGCCGATGAGTGGAACGAATATCCCCATCAATTTATCGTTCTCGATCGCATCGAGACAAGCTAACCAGGAGTTCACATGCAAGATTCCATCGTCATCGTCGGCGCTGCACGCACCGCCATGGGTGGCTTTCAAGGCGTATTCCAGAACGTCACCGCACCGGAACTCGGCGCCGCCGCCATACGCGCCGCAGTCGAGCGCGCGGGCCTCGTGCCGAGC
>JALYOK010000231.1 GCA_030856925.1 Pseudomonadota bacterium | reverse complement strand
CCCGCGCCGCGTTTTCCGTTTATCGCGCTGCTCGTGTCCGGCGGTCACACGCAATTGATGAGAGTGCAGGAAATCGGCCGATACGAATTGCTCGGCGAAACTGTCGACGACGCCGCCGGCGAAGCCTTCGACAAGAGCGCTAAACTCCTGGGCCTAGGCTATCCGGGCGGCCCCGCCCTCGCCAAACTCGCGGCAAGCGGCAACGCCGAACGCTTCAATTTACCGCGGCCAATGGTGAACAGCGGCGATTTGAATTTCAGTTTCAGCGGACTCAAAACCGCCGTGCTCACCGTCACCAAACGCGAGGCATTGGACGATCAGGGCCGCGCCGATCTCGCGGCGTCGACGCAAGCGGCGATCGTCGATGTATTGGCCGAGAAAAGTTTGCAAGCGTTGGCGCTGACGGGAGTCAAACGCTTAGTCGTCGCCGGCGGCGTCGGCGCGAATCAAGGATTGCGCGAACGATTAACGCGCGAAGGCGCGGCAAAGAATCTTGAAGTGTTTTACCCCCAGCTTGAATTCTGCACCGACAACGGGGCCATGATCGCGCTGGCTGGAGCGTTGCGCTTGCGCGCCGGCGCTTTGGGATCGATGGCCTTCGGCGTCAAACCGAGATGGGATTTGGAAACATTGATGGCCGGAGAGGCCCATGGATAGTGGCTTCCAGGCCATGCATTGCCAGTAGGCAAGCTGGATAAGGATCGTAGCAACGATAAAAAATGTAAGTGGGTCCCACCCTACCCTCCGCAGACTTTACATTCTGGATCTTTGTTGAGCTTGAGGGAGCGCCATTCCATACTAAGGCCATCGAGCATCAGAAAGCGGCCATTTAACGTCTCGCCGCAGCCGGTTAAAACTTTAATCGCTTCTGCTGCTTGCATGGCGCCGATGATGCCGACCAGCGGCGCGAACACGCCCATGACGGCGCAGCGGGTTTCTTCGAATTCTTGGTCTTCCGAGAATAAACAGTTGTAGCAGGGGCTGGTATCGTAGCGCATGTCGAATACGGAGATTTGGCCGTCGAAGCGGATACCCGCGCCGGACACCAGGGGTTTGCGATATTTCACACAGGCGCGATTCACGGCGTGGCGAGTGGCGAAGTTGTCGCAGCAATCGAGGACCACGTCGGCTTCGGCGATGCGTTGTTCCAGCGCCTCGCCCGTAAGTCGCTGGGTGACGGCGACGATTTCGATGTCGGGATTGATCTCTAGTAAGGTCCGCCGCGCTGAGACGGCTTTTGCGACGCCGATGGAATCGTTGCGGTGGACGATCTGTCGTTGCAAGTTGGTGAGATCAACGACATCGCCGTCGCACAGCGTCAATTTGCCGACTCCGCTGGTCGCAAGGTAAAGCGATGCCGGCGACCCAAGGCCGCCGGCGCCGATGATCAATGCATGGGATTGATTGAGCTTTTCCTGGGCCTCTACGCCCAGTTCGGACAGAAGGATATGCCGGCTGTAGCGTAGCAGTGCATGATCATCCAAGGCTAGCAACCAATGATTACGTCGCTCGCGGTCGCGCTGGGGTTGGCCGGGCGCGACGCGGCGAGCTTGGTATAGAAGTCCCTAGGTTGATTGCGGCTTGGCGACGACCGGGAAACCCTTTAGGTGATTCAGCGCCTGATCCAACTGGAAATCAGGCTTCTCGCCGTCTGCGGCAACGGCGGCGGGCTTTGCCTTTTGTCCTTCGGTGGCAGATTTTTGCTCCTGCGTCTGCTCGGTTTTCGCTTCCGGCTTGGCCGCCGGCTTAGAGTCCTTGTCGGTCGGGTTGCTGAGATGCCGTTCCAAGTCCGCTTCGCGTATGCCTAGTTCCGCGCCCGGCGCATTCGGATCTTCCACAATCACGTCGGGAACGATGCCCTTCGCCTGAATGGAGCGGCCGTTGGGCGTATAGTAACGCGCTGTCGTAAGTTTTATCGCCGTGTTGTTTGCCAGCGGCACGATAGTCTGCACCGAACCCTTACCGAACGTTTGCGTTCCCATTACCGTCGCGCGCTTGTGATCTTGCAGGGCGCCGGCGACGATTTCGGAGGCGGAAGCCGAACCCGCGTTCACCAATACCACCATGGGCACTTTCTTGATGCCCTCGGGCAATTTGGCAATATAATCATCGCGGAAATTGCCGCGCAAATAGTTCTCGCGGTTGGCGCTGAGACGCATTTTGGAATCGTCGGTGCGGCCATCGGTGTAGGTGACAAGCACGTCAGGGGGCAAAAATGCAGCAGATACCGCCACGGCGGAGTTCAACAATCCACCTGGGTCGTTGCGCAAATCGAGCACCAGGCCCTTCATCGCGCCGCCATTCTTCCGATACAAATCTTGAATAGCCTGCGCTAGATTTTCGCCGGTGTGCTCCTGAAACTGAGAGATACGAACCGAAGCAAACCCGGGTTCTAATTCCTTAACCTTAACGCTTTTAACTTTGATCACTTCGCGGGTCAGACTGAAGATCAGCGGACTCTGTTCGCCTTTGCGCAGCACCATTAATTTGATGCTGGTGCCGGGTTTGCCACGCATGCGTTTAACCGCATCGTTCAAAGTGAGACCCTTGACAGCGGTGTCGTCGAGTTTGATGATCAGGTCGCCCGCTTTCAGGCCCGCTTTATAGGCGGGGGAATCGTCGATGGGCGAAACAACTTTAACGAAGCCGTCTTCCATCCCCACTTCGATGCCCAAGCCACCGAACTCGCCCTGGGTGCCGACTTGGAGTTCTTTGAATGATTCCGCATCCAGGTAAGCCGAGTGCGGATCGAGGCCGGATACCATCCCGGTGATGGCCTCTTTGATCAGCTTCTTATCTTCGACAGGTTCGACATAGTCGCTCTTGATGCGGCCGAAAATTTCGCTGAAAGTGCGTAGTTCTTCGACGGGCAGCGGCGCAGGCGCCTGTTTGTCCGCAATCGCCGAGAAATTCAAACTGATCAACACACCGATCACGGCGCCTGACAGCACCAATCCGGTCTTTTGCATTTTGTTACTCATGGTGCCTGTTCTCCGTAATAATCGTTGTTGCCCGTGTTCTCGACTAGCAGACGCGGTCGATCCCTATCGCGCTACCCACTTCATCGGATCGAATGCCTTGCCGCGATGGCGTAGCTCAAAGTATAAACCGGATTCCGCGTTACCGCCGCTGTTTCCCACGCTGGCAACGGTGTCTCCGCCTTGCACCATTTCACCCGCCTGCTTCAGCAACGCCTCGTTGTTGCCATAAACGCTCATGTAACCGTTACCATGGTCGATGACGGCTAAATTCCCAAAACCGCGCAACCAATCGGTAAACACTAAGCGTCCGGCCGCTACTGCTTTCACTTCCTCACCTTCCGGCGCGCGGATAAACAATCCGGACCAACTAATTCCGCTATCGCTACGTGGACTGCCGAAACGGTTGGTTAGTTCCCCCCGCACCGGTAAACGCAAGCGACCGCGCAGTTTAGCAAAGGCCAGCCCGTCCAGATTGTCGTTCGGCAAGCTACTGTTACGCGCTACGATGGATGGGGTTTCGCCCTTGTCGTCCGGCAGTTGTTGTCTTGCTTGCGCCTCACGCTTGAGGGCTTCGGCGCGCAACGCTGCTCGCCGTGCTTGCTCCTTGCGCTGGATCATCAAGGCCAGCCGTTCGATCAACTGGGTGAGCCGCGCCTCATCGCGCTTTAGGGTATTGATCTCTTTCCGGTTCTTTTGAATCTCGTCGCCGATGCGGGACAGGACTCGCTTCTTATTTTGGCGCTGGTTCTCAAGGTGCGCTTTTTCATCGCGCTTTTTGGACTCCAGGTTATCGAGTTCAGCGCTTTTGGCGCGCACCTGCTCGGTCAGAACATGGAGTTCCCCCAAATCCCCGCGAAGTTCCTGGATGCCCGCGGCATGGGCGCGGGCGATGGTTTGGTAGTAACGCAGCAGTCGAGAAATATCGGCGGGGTCCTTGCCGCTCAGCAGCAACGCCGTCGAGTTTTGCGAGCTGTGGATGTAGCGGACGTTGAGAACTTTTCCCAGTTGTCCCTGGCGGCGCTTGACGGAAATCTGCACCGCGGCGCTTTTGTTCTGCAGATTCTTCAACTCTGCCTTCGTTTGGCGTTGTTCCTTCCCGAGCTCCGACAGGGTCCGGTTGGATTCGCTGATCGCTTGCTCGGAATCCTTTAGCGCATCGCTTGCTTCCGCTTTAATTCCTTCTTGCTCCGTAAGTTCCTTTTTCAGCTCCTCGATGCGCTCACGCAATTCTCTGAGTTCTTGCTTAGGCGCGGCGAAGCATTGCATCGCGGCACCGACTAGCAGCGCGGCGATGAATGCTGTCAATCTGAACGGCACTGGAATATGCTTATTGTCTCGCCTTGCCCTGGTTGGCGACCGCCTGCTGCGCCTTGGCGATTGCGTCGGCATCGCCGAGGTAATAGCTGCGATTGGGCTTGAGATCGTCGTCGAGTTCGTACACCAGCGGAATGCCGGTCGGAATGTTGAGACCGACAATCTCTTGATCGCTGACGTTGTCCAAGTATTTCACGAGGGCGCGCAAACTGTTACCGTGCGCCGTGATAATGACGCGGGCGCCGGCCTTGACCTGCGGCGCGATCGTGCCATGCCAGTATGGCAAGAAACGCGCGACCGTGTCTTTCAAGCACTCCGTCAGCGGAACATCCTTGTCGGCGAGGTCCGCGTAGCGCGGGTCCTGACCAGGATATCGGCTGTCGCCCTTATCCAGCGCGGGCGGCGAGATATCATAACTGCGGCGCCAGATCAACACTTGGTCGTCGCCAAACTTTGCCGCGGTCTCGGCTTTGTTGAGGCCTTGCAACGCGCCGTAGTGACGCTCGTTCAGGCGCCAAGATTTGGTCACGGGAGTCCACATCAAGTCCATCTGATCGAGCGCCAGCCACAAAGTTCGGATGGCGCGCTTCAACACGGAGGTGTAAGCGATATCGAACACGAAACCCTGTTCTCTCAATAAGCGTCCGGCGTCGCGCGCTTCGTTTAGGCCTTTTTCGGATAGGTCCACATCGTACCAACCGGTGAAGCGATTCTCGCGATTCCAGATACTTTCGCCGTGACGCAACAATACTAAACGTTTCATAATTATCCGCTGCCGGCAAAACCGTTATTGTACGGGAATCCTGTTAAAATACGGTGCTTTGCAGGTGGAACACAGCGGTGAAATTTGTCATTGAGAATTGGTATCTGGTGGTAGCGATGATCGTCAGCGGCGGTTATTTGGTCTGGCCGGAAATTCAGAAAATGCTGGGCGCCAGCACCGAGGTCGGCACGCTCGAAGCGGTGCAGATGATCAACCAAAAAAACGCGGTGGTGCTAGACGTGCGCGAAGCCGCGGAATATAGCGGCGGGCGTATCGCAAACGCGAAGCAGATTCCGCTGTCTCAACTGCCATCGAAGCTCAAAGATCTGGAAAAATTTAAGGAGAAGCCTATCATCGTTGCGTGTCGAGGCGGTCTACGATCGGCGAGTGCTTGTAGGTTGCTGAAGAAGAATGCATTTTCCCATGTCTATCAACTCAAAGGCGGGTTGGCCGCCTGGCAACAGGCCAATCTGCCGTTGGAGAAACCATCGTAAATGGCGAGAATAACAATGTACTCGACGGCGGTGTGTCCTTTCTGCGTGGCCGCGGAAAGACTGCTGCGAAGCAAGGGTATAGCCGAAATCGATAAGATACGCGTCGACCTCGACCCGGCGCAGCGCGCCGTGATGATGGAAAAAACGGGCCGGCGCACGGTGCCGCAAATCTATATCAACGAGACCTATGTCGGCGGCTTCGACGATCTGTCCGCCCTCGAACACGCCGGCAAATTGGGCCCGATGCTGGCATTAAGTCCTTAGGAATTTCATGGCCGATACCCCACAACAGAGCAACACCCAACCGGTTTTCGCAATCGAGAAAATTTACGTCAAAGATCTCTCGCTCGAAATCCCCAACGCCCCGGCAATATTTCTAGAGCGCGACAATCCGGAAATCGATCTGCAAATGCACTGCGAAGCAAACCCGATCGGCGATAACGTTTACCAAGCGAGCATCACGGTGACCGTAACCGCCAAGCTAAAGGACAAGAACATGTTCTTGGTGGAAGCGTGTCAAGCCGGCATCTTCCGCATTCAGAACGTGCCCCAGTCTGAGATAAAAGCGGTGCTCGGCATCGGCTGTCCAAATATCCTGTTCCCGTATTTGCGTGAAACGGTGTCCGATGTCGTTACCCGTGCCGGATTTCCACCCGTAATGCTGAACCCGGTGAACTTCGAAGCGCTGTACCACCAACAACAACAATTGCAAGAGCATCCCGCCGAGAAACCGACCACGCACTAATGTTTTTTATGACACGCGGGGTGGCGCAATTCCTCGGAATCGCCTGCTTTATGTTCCTAGGATCGGCTTGGGGCCTCGAATTTCGCTCGGTCGCGGTGAACGCCGCTATTCTTTACGACGGCCCTTCGTTCAAGGCGACGCGGGTCTACCTGATCAGCAAGCATTATCCCTTGGAAGTCATAAGCCGTAGCGGACAATGGGTCAAGGTCCGCGACGCCAACGGCGATTTTTCCTGGATTGCGGCCAACACCTTGTCCGAGAAACGCACCGTACTGGTCACCGCAGCAATTGCCGACGTGCGCGAAGCGCCTCAGGAAAATTCTGCCGTCGTGTTTCGCGCGGAGAATAACGTGGTGCTGGAATTGGCTGAGCCGCCGTCGTCCACTTGGATTAGGGTGCGCCATCGCGATGGTCAGTCGGGCTACGTCCGGCTCGACCAGATTTGGGGCCTGTGAAACTGGTCGTGCTCGGCGCTGGGGCATGGGGTACCGCCCTCGCAATTTCCCTAGCCCGCGCCCACGATGTGATTTTATGGGCGCGCGACCCAGAGTCTGTGAGAAAACTGCGCGACACGCGCATGAATTCCCGCTATCTGCCGGGCTATCCGCTAACGAGCGAGATCCGCATCGATGACTCGTTGCCGCGTGTCATTGCCGCCGTCGACGTCATTATCGCGGTCGTGCCTACGGCAGCATTGCGCGAAATCGCCAAACTCATCAGGAGCGAAAACAACACCACGCCCATCGTCATTGCCTCCAAGGGTTTTGAGACCGGCACGGGAAAATTGCCCTATGAAGTGTGCGCCGAAACGCTGTCTCCCGACGCCATGATAGGCATGTTGTCCGGCCCGAGCTTCGCGCAGGAAGTCGCCAAGGGCTTACCCGCCGCGCTCACACTCGCCGCGGTCAATGAATTTTTTGCGGCCGACACGGCGCGAGAATTGAACAGCTCTCGGTTGCGGGTTTATTCCGGCACAGACGTCATCGGCGTCGCCTTGGGGGGCGGCTTAAAAAATGTTATGGCCATCGCCGCCGGTATTTCGGATGGCATGGGTTTGGGCGCAAATGCGCGCGCGGCGCTCATCACGCGCGGCCTCGCGGAAATGGCGCGGCTCGGGCAAAAGCTGGGCGGCCAGGCCGAAACGTTCATGGGCCTCACGGGCCTCGGCGACCTGGTCCTCACCGCCACCGGCGATCTTTCACGTAACCGTCAAGTCGGACTACAAC
>JALYOK010000227.1 GCA_030856925.1 Pseudomonadota bacterium | reverse complement strand
GTCGATACTCAAGCGAAGGACTGGGCGCCGCCCGCCGATGCGCGCGTGAACACCGGCAAGACGGAAACCGGCATTAAACCGTCGCCCGCAAAAATCCAGGCCGTTATCGATCGGATCGTCACCATTGTCATCGACGCGGGACACGGCGGCGAGGATCCCGGCGCACGCGGCGCGAACGGTAGCTGGGAAAAACATGTCACCCTCGCCATCGCGAAAATCCTAAAAGACAAAATCGATCGCGAGCCGAATATGCGCGCGGTGTTGACCCGCGAAGGCGATTATTTTATTCCGCTCGGTCAGCGGGTCGAGAAGGCCCGGCGCGTACAGGCGGATCTGTTCGTATCGATCCACGCCGATGCATTCATTCGTCCTGAAGCGCGCGGTTCGTCGGTTTTCGCTTTGTCGGAGCGCGGCGCGACATCGACACAAGCGCGTTGGCTCGCGAAACAAGAAAACGCCGCCGACTTGATCGGCGGCGTGAACTTGAAACAGAAGGATCCTTATTTGGCGCGCACTTTGCTTGACCTATCGCAAGCTGCCACGATTAACGACAGCCTGCGTCTAGGCAAATCGGTGCTTGGCGAGATTGGCAGTGTCAATCGGCTGCATCGCAATGTGGTTGAACAGGCCGGTTTCGCCGTGCTCAAAGCGCCGGACATTCCCTCCATCTTGGTAGAGACGGCGTTCATCAGCAACCCCGAAGAAGAAAGCCGGCTGATCCATCCGACCTATCAAAACAAACTAGCCGACTCCATCGTCGCGGGAATCAAGCGCTACCTCGCAAAAAATCCCGCATTGGCAAAATCTAAACTCGCCTCGGCTGATTAATCTCGCCAACGAGCGCTTGAGAAGCCTTAATTCATAGTCTTTACGGTTGCTCTTCGCTTAATCAATCGTAAACGCCAGGTTGTGTCATCCCAACATACGGTTATCGCTATAAATTATTGATCTGACTGATTAACAATTCCGCGTAGCGTTCCGGCTGTTCCAGATCGGGAAAGTGACCGCAATCCTCGAAGCGAATTATCTCTGCTGTGGGCAAACATTCGAGCAGCGACTCGGCGCGGGTGTGATGATGCGAGCGATCCTTGGCTCCCCAGATCATAGTGCAAGGCGTGTCGACGCTGTCGAGCGCGGCGAGCGATTCCCGCGCCAGGCCTTGCACCACGCCCGCGAGACAAAAGCATCCACCGCATGACAGCGCGTTATGAGTGACGCGGCGGTAGGGTTCGCGGTCGGTGGTTTTCGGCAGCGCGACATCGTACCAGGCATGGGCCGTTTTGTGGCGCGCGAACCATGCGACGATTTGGCCGAGCACCGGCACCCGTACAGGCCAGGGAATAACGCGATCAGCCCAGGCATGCATCGCTTCAAGGGATGGCGTTTGCGATAGGAAAAGACTGGCGATACGCTGGGGCGCGAGTTGCGCGGCGCGCACTGCGTAGAAGCCGTTGGCGCAACTAAAGGCCAGAGTGGCGCGTTGGATTTGGAGGCTATTCAACACACCGATCACGGCACTGGCGCCTTGATCAAGCGAATGCAAATACGCGGGCTCCGGCAGAGAAAATCCAAAGCCCGGCATGTCGAAACACACCACGCGCAAATGTTGCGACAGCAATGCGAACAACGCGCCGTAATGCTCGATGACATTGGGTCCATCGGGGACGAACATGACGCATGGCTTGGACGATTGCGAATCGAACACGCGAACCGGTCCCACCGGAGTGATCACCATGCGGGTGATCAGATCGGCGTTCGGAGTGCGTTTACACCGGGACGCCGCCCACTTGGTTAGCCGACTATCCAGCGAAGAGCTGAACATCAATAATTCTGCGTGGTTTTTCTTTAGAAAACTCGATGTATGGTGCATTCATGCACCAAGGATGAGCGGTGCATGAATGCACCATACATAATTTCGTTGCCGAAAAAGTTGTGGGGTGATCTGAAGATCACATCCCGCGCCCCGGTATCCAATGTGTCCCCGCGAGCGGTACGCCGGCCATGGCGGCGGCTTCGATACTGAGCGCTACTAGATCTTCCCGTTCGAGATGATGCACGTCGCCTTTTCCGCAGGCGCGGGCGATTGTGGTGAGTTCCATGTTCATGGTCTTGAAATAATTTTTCAAACGATTCGCGCCGACCGCAGGCTCGAGGCGGAGCTCTAATTCCGGATCTTGCGTGGTGACGCCGACGGGGCATTTTCCGGTGTGGCAGTGATGACAGAAGCCGGGCGCCGTGCCGAGTTTTTCGTAGTCGGCGGTGACGTCGATGTGCTCACCGTTGTGCAGGTACGTTTCGCTGTTACAGCCGAGCGCCATCAACACGCCCTGGCCGACGGACACGGCGTCCGCGCCGAGCGCTAACGCCTTCGCCACGTCGGCGCCGGTGCGGATGCCGCCGGAAACGATAAGCTGCACTTTACTCTTCATGTTCATGTCTTCCAGCGCGTCGACTGCCTGACGAACGGCCGCCAACGTAGGAATGCCGACATTTTCGATGAACACCGTTTGCGTCGCGGCGGTGCCGCCTTGCATGCCATCGACGACAATGACATCGGCGCCGGCGTGAACGCACAGCTTAACGTCATGAAACACTCGGGTGGCGCCGATCTTGACGTAAATCGGAATCTCCCAATCGGTGAGTTCGCGCAGCTCGTTGATCTTGATGGTGAGATCATCGGGGCCAGTCCAATCCGGGTGGCGGCAAGCGGAACGTTGATCGATGCCCGCCGGCAGCGTACGCATATTCGCGACGCGCGGATTTACCTTTTGTCCGAGCAACATGCCGCCGCCGCCCGGCTTGGCGCCCTGGCCGATCACTACTTCGATCGCATCGGCTTTGCGCACGTGATCAGGATTGAAACCATAACGAGAAGGCAAGCATTGATACACCAAAGTCTTCGACGAGCGGCGTTCTTCCTCCG
>JALYOK010000216.1 GCA_030856925.1 Pseudomonadota bacterium | reverse complement strand
ATGACCTGGGAGTTCCGCTGGTATTAGCTCCCAGGCCATGCAACCAAAAATTGAAATACTGTAATTACTACGCCGGTTGCAATCGCATCGTTCCGTCGGCAGACGCCGACAACATGAATTTACGATTATGAAATGCGCCAACGCTCGGGCGATGAGCAATGCTGATCACGGTCGAATGCGCCAAGCGTTCGCTCAGCAATCGATACATCTCCTGCTCCGTGGCCTCGTCAAGCGCCGAGGTCGCTTCATCCATAAACAACCAATCGGGTTTGTGCAGCAACGCGCGGGCGAAAGCGAGCCGCTGCTGCTCGCCCGGCGAAAGCTGTTGCGCCCAATGGGCGCTCTCGTTGAGGCGCGGGACCAATCCTTCGAGCTTGCAAGCTTCGAGCGCCTCGACGATCGCCGCATCGGAAAATTCGCCCGGTTTGCCGGGATAACAGACGGAATCGCGCAACGGCCCGATGGGCAGATAGGGCTTTTGCGGCAAGAACAACGTTCGCTTTCCGCCGGGACGCCTTACGCGCCCGCGGCCGAACGGCCAGATGCCGGCGATGGCGCGGAACAACGTGCTCTTGCCGCTGCCGGACGCGCCGGTCAACAATACTTTTTCGCCCGGTTGGATACTGAGATCGGTTGCGTTCAGCAGCACGTTGCCGTTCGGCAGCGCGAGCGTAAGATCCTCGACTTGCAGGGAGTCGTCGACGCTGGTCGGCGTTTCCACTTGAGCGCCGTGAGCGTGGTTTTCCACCCGATTCATCGCGGCTTGAAATTGCAACAACCGATCCACAGTCGCGCGCCATGCGGCGAGATTGGCATAGTTATCCACGAACCAGCTCAACGCATCTTGCACCCGGCCGAATGCCGATGCAATCTGCATTAGCACCCCGAGCGAAATCGCGCCGGAAAAGTAGCGTGACCCCGCCAGAAAAAACGGAAAAATCACCGCCGCCTGACCGAAGCCGAATGTGAACCAGCCCAGGCGCTTGTTCGCCTTGGTCAAGCGCCACCAGTTACCCATCACGGCATTGAAGCGATCCAATAATTGTTTATGTTCGCTCGGCTCACCCTGGTAAAGCGCAACCTGCTCGCTGTTTTCGCGCAATCGAACCAGGTCGAAACGGTAGTCCGCCTCATAGCGCTGCTGAAAAAAATTAATCGAAATGAGCGGACGGCCGATAAAGTGAGTGATTAGGCTCCCGGCCAGGGCGTACAGAATGCAGCCCCACACCATGTAACCGGGAATGGTGATCTCGCTGCCCAGCAGTGAAAATTTCAACGGCCCGGACAGTCCCCACAAGATGCCGATAAACGTAACGAGCGTGACCGTCGCATTCAATAGGCCGATCGCAAGTCCAAGCGTGTCGGCGGTGAACTTGTTCAGGTCCTCGGCAATGCGCTGGTCGGGGTTATCGGTTTCATTGCGCGCCAACTCCATGCGGTAATAGGTTTTGTCTTTGAGCCAACGATTGAGAAAATTTCGATTCAGCCAATTACGCCAGCGCATTTGCAGAATTTGCGCCACGTAAAGTTTGTATACCGACACCAACACCCAAAATGCAGCGAGGGTGCAAAATACCCAAATCTGTTTCCAGAATTCCACGGCGTTTTTCTGCTGAAGGGAATCGTAGAACGCTTGGTTCCATTTATTGAGAAGATAGAGCAGATATACGCCGCCGAGATTCAACGCGAGAATCAAAATCAATAGCCCCCAGGCGCGCCACTTCTCCTCTGATTGCCAATAGGGATAGGTCAATCGCCACACTTTTTTAATGAAGCTCTCCTCAGCCTGGCCGGGGCTTGGGATGGCGGGTGCTGACGCTGAAACCATGGGTTCCTCGCTATTTCGAATTGATGTTAGCGGTTGAGACTAACATAGTGTGTAGGGTGGGCAACTCGTGGCCCACGGGGGTAAACGTTACGCGCTGCGACTAAGCTCCCGAACCATGATATTCCGCTGGATCTCGCTGGTGCCTTCGTAAATCTGAAACACCTTCGCATCGCGAAATAATTTCTCCGCGGGATATTCAGTGCTGTAACCCATGCCGCCGAAAATTTGCACGGTCTCGGTCGCCGCCCACATGGCGCTATCGGCCGCGAAAGCTTTCGCGTATGCCGCTTGCAAGGTGTTCCGCATCCCTTGGTCGCACCGCCAAGCCGCCTGGTAAGCCAATAGGCGCGAGGCTTCCAGCCGCATGGCCAGGTCGGCGACCTTGTGGCCGATGGCTTGGTGGTCGATGATTCGTTTGCCCATCGTTTTGCGGCCGCTCGCGTACTTTAGCGATTCATCGAGGCAGCGCTGCAGCAGCCCCACGGCGGATACCGCCACCATGGGCCGCGAGCGATCGAATACTTTCATCGCCACATTGAAACCTTGACCCTCGCCGCCAAGCATCGCGGCGGCCGGAACAACAACCTCGTCGAAAAACACCTCCGCAGCGGGCGCGGCGCGTTGGCCCATCTTGCCGAGCGGCTTGCCGACGCTCACGCCCGGGGTGTCGCGCTCGACGAGAAAGGTCGTGACACCGCGCCCGCCTGCCTCTACATCAGTCTTCGCGAATACGAGGAAAAAACTTGCCAGCGGCGCGTTGCTGATCCAAATTTTACTGCCATTGATGAGGTAGTCGTTGCCGTGTTTTGTGGCGCGCGTTTGCATTCCGGCGACGTCCGAACCCGCGCCCGGTTCCGTCGCGCAATAAGCGCCGAATTCGCCGTTCAGCAAACGTGCGAAATATTTCCGCTGTTGTTCGGCGTTCGCGCCGCATAGCAATGCATCGATCACGACGCTATTTAAGGTCAACATGCTGGCGATACCGGCGCAACCCCAAGCGAGTTGCTCGGAGACTAAACAAACATCGAAACATCCCAGGCCTGAACCGCCGAATTCCGTGGGTACGGCCAGGTTAAGCAGCCCGACTTCCAAGGCCTTTGTCTGCACCTCGAGGGGATAGCGAACGTTGCGATCGCACTCAACGG
>JALYOK010000203.1 GCA_030856925.1 Pseudomonadota bacterium | reverse complement strand
GTCGCGCTATGATGCACGGATGGAAACGCCGCAATCCGCATCTGATCTCGAGCAACTCGCCCGCAACATCAAGACGTGGGGTTTGGACTTGGGGTTTTCGGCTGTGGGTATCGCCGATGTGGATTTGCATACGGCGGAAGACAAGCTTCAGCAATGGCTGGCGCAGCAGTACCACGGCACTATGGACTACATGGCGCGCTATGGAACTAAGCGCACTCGTCCGGCGGAATTGGTGCCGGGGACGTTGCGGGTGATTTCCGTGCGCCACGATTATTCGACGCCTGATGTCGCCGACAGCGAAGCAGTTCTGGCGGACGGCGAGCACGCCTTCATCGCGCGCTACGCCTTGGGTCGCGATTATCACAAGATCCTGCGCGGAAAACTCAAACGGCTCGCAGAGAAAATCGAAACTACTGTTGGCTCGTTCCAACATCGCGTATTCACCGATAGCGCGCCGGTGATGGAAGTGGAACTCGCGGTCAAAGCCGGCCTCGGCTGGCGCGGCAAGCACACCCTGCTGCTCGACCGGCGCGGCGGCTCGTTGTTTTTTCTCGGCGAAATTTTCACCGACTTGCCGCTGCCGGTCGATCGCGCCGCCAGCGACCATTGCGGCACCTGCCAGGCCTGTATCGACGTCTGCCCCACGAAAGCTATCGTGGCGCCTTACGTGCTCGACGCGCGGCGCTGCATTTCCTACCTTACCATCGAGCACCACGGCAGCATACCCGAAGAATTTCGCGCCTCATTGGGGAATCGCGTGTACGGCTGCGACGACTGTCAATTGGTCTGTCCGTGGAATAAATTTGCGAAGACCACCGACGATCCGGATTTTCACGTGCGCAACGGCTTGGACAACGCCGAACTCGTAACTCTGTTCGCGTGGAGCAAACAAGAGTTCGAAACGCGCCTCGCCGGCAGCGCGATATATCGCATCGGCTACGAACGCTGGCTGCGAAATTTGGCGGTGGGATTGGGTAATGCATCGTCGTCGCCGGCGGTGTTAGCAGCGCTTAAAGCAAGGCGCGACGATCCTTCGCCGTTAGTCCGAGAACACGTCGCTTGGGCCCTTGGCCGACACCGCAAGGCTACGACCGCGCAGTAATCTCAAGAGCAAGTTGCAGCGAATCCGACTGGCGCGGGAACGGGTAGTGAATAAGCATGGTCACGGCTTGCATAATTTTTTCGAAGCCTGCTTCCGATTGTGAGACTGTGAAGAATGGGCGTGCGACAACGGCTACGGGTCGACCGGAACGCAGCATCAGCGCCCCTCCCAGGACGTCGTCTTCCAAGGTCAGCTCCGTAAGCCCGGTGAAACTGTGTAACTGACCGAACCCGCCCGGACATTCGCCGTTGTACCAATAGCGGCCCGCCGGGCCGTCGCAACTGGGCATCGCGATATTCATTTCTATCTCAAGGAAGCCACGCATCGTTTTATCGAACGAATAATTGACCGCTAAGCCGTTCTTGTTGAGTTGAAATTCTTTGGAGAGCGTACCCCCGTACGTTTCCGCTCTGAAGATCAGATTGAGATTGCCTTCCTTTACGAGGCCGTACACGGGATCGGTCGTTTCATGGCCGACCTGGCTGGGGTAAAGTTTGTCGACAAATAAAGTCTTGCCACGCTCGTCAAGGTTAAGATCCGAAGCGATGATCACAGATTTGAAATTCATGCGGTCATGAGCCGAGGCGATGCCGCTGGACGCCGCTATCCCCGCCTCCCCAGCCTGAACCTTGCGGCGATAGTGTTCCGCTTGGCGCCGCAGCGTGTCGACGAAGTTGTGCTTCAAGCCATAGCTGTCCAATTCGCGGATCGAGGCCGTGCCGTCCAAACTGATTACCGTTTGGATGGTGGAATTATGCAGGAATAGTTCCTCATGCCCATCGCAATCCAAGTCTTCACGGGAATGCTGAGGACGCGGCGCCGAGCGATCAAGATCGGCTTCGAGTTCGATCATGGCGTTGTACAGTGCGCGGCGCAAATGAGGCAGATAGAGGCCGCCGAACAAGCCGTGCCAGTAGGCGTCGTTGGCTTGTGCCTGGTAAAGCAAGTCACGCATGCGGGTGGTCGCCAGATCCGCCGGCAGACGCGCCAGCCGATCCGACAGCCGCAACATGCGCTTGTGCATCCAATTGGACTCGGGATAGCGGCTAAGAAAATTTTTCCAGGTGCCGCCGCGAATGAACGCTTTATTTTGCTCGTATTGGTCGTTGAGTTTGCGCTCCGATACGAGGTCGGCATAGAGATTGGCGGCGAACGCCGGCAGCGACCATTCATTCATCTCGATGTAGGACGTGGTCGGCAAATAGACGATGCCGAGAGTTTGCGTGTCGCGATGATAGGTGGCGTAGTGTCCGGTGCGGATGACGTTGGAGTTGAGCACGCCCTCGATGAATTGCTTCAGCCAGCCACGGGTGTAGACCCAGTCGTAGGTCTCGGGCCAAATGCCTAGTTTCTCGATATCGTCGAAATAAATCGCAGCCGCGTTGCCGTTGCCGTTGCCGTCGGCAAGGGACTCGATATAGCGAACCACTTCTTCCGCGGGCGCAAACGGAATGCGATAGCGCAGTTGCTCCGAAATGGGAAACAGGCCAAGCCGGCGGCCGTCTTCTTCCGTGGTGTAATAGCCATTGAGTTCCGGCGAAGTTCTACCAGTGCAAAGGAAATGATAGTCGTCGACCGTCACATAGCGGAGGCCGGCATCGGCCAGTGCGGGTACCACGGTCGCTTCCCACACCCGCTCGGTCAGCCACGCACCGGTTGGTCGCTGCGCAAACTGCCCTTCGAGGCGATTGCTCAAGGCCAATAGCTGACCGACCCGGTCGCGATGGGGAATCGCGGCCAACACCGGCTCCGTGTCACCGCCGCCGAATACTTCGACCTGGCCGCGTGTGACCATTTCGCGCAACAGCGCCATATCGTTCGGGTGATATTGCAACAGGAATTCGAGCAGCCAGCCGCTGATGTGAACGGCAAATTGGAACTGTGGATACTCGTACAGGGTTTGGATAAACGGCCGGTAGCAGCGGGTATGCGCGTCGTGAATCACTTCAGGGAAATTACCCACCGGTTGATGAGCATGAACACCGAACAGAAGTTTGATCAGCGGTTGCATAGTTTTTTGTAGCGGGAGGCTTATGATCTCACCGAGGCGCGGAGCTTTGAAAGATGATCAGGACACTCTGCGCATTGTGCCCGAGGAATCGGCTTTTTGGGCGCCGACGCTTAAGGGGTGGCCCAATGCAGACGGCACGGGGAGCTCCAATAGCCGGTAGAGATTCGCTAAATTATGCCGATACAGCACGTCGAAACTCTTCACACTTTCGCTCGGATTGTAATCGCCCGGCCACCAAAACCAGTCGGAAGCTTCGCAGCTCGCCAACTGCCGAGCGGCGATTCGTCGCTGGGAATCGCTCAATAAGCCGTTTGCGATGCGTTCATCGTAGGCTTGCTTCGCGGCGCACAGTAAATCCCAAGCGTGATTCTTCGCCCGATCTCCTATCCACGTCGAGAACGTGCCGTAAACCCAACTGCCCGCACTTAAATGGCGCAGTTCCGGCGCGGAACCCGCAGCCGCTGTGACATCGCTAAAGGTCGTTAACCTGATTCGCGTATGGGCGGAGAGCATCTGGTAAAGTTCCGATAAAAAATAGAAGCCGTTGTATGGGTAATACTCCCATGCGTTCTCGCCATCCATGATAATGCTGACCACCGGCACTTCGCCGTCGGGCGCTCGGTCGGCGATGCCTTCGAGTTCCTTCACAAAATCCAGCGCTGCATCCTTGCCTCGCCACTTCGCATACGCGAAACCGATCTTGTCGGACAGCCGATCGTCGCGGAAGAAACCAAGGATGCTCCCAGACTTTGCGGCGAGACGATACGGCCGATAGAGATATCCTTGTCTCTCCCCCGTGTGCCCGCCGAGGCTGTGGCGCAACACCGCTTCGCCGCTCGCGGTCCAGCGATAGCCGCGTTCGGCAAACAATTCGGCAACGGCTTGGGATAAGCCGCCTTCCGCCGGCCAAATGCCTTGCGCAGGCACGCCGAACCGTGCGCGGTGACTGGCGCCCGCTGAATCCAGATGAAACTGAAGCCGCGCCGCGCCTTCGGAATAATTGAGGCAATCGGGCAAGGTTACTTCCGGCCAGCTTTCGCGGGCGCTGGCGAATTCCAGTAATAACGGTGCGATGGGATGATAGTGAGGCGTGGTCGAGAGTTCGATCTTGCCCGCCTCCAGTAGAGCGCGGTATCGCGGAATCAAATTGGTGATAAGAAACCCGATCAATTCAAGCAGCGCATGGCGGTCCGGCGTGGAAAAATCCTTGCCACGAGCCAGCCATTCGGTGATGCTCGCATCACCGCGGCGCACGGTTTCGCCCAGCCACGTCAGGTGGTGCCACATCAACAAGTCGGCGAAAAATTGGTTCGACAAATAGGTCGCGCCGTCGTTGCCGTCAAAATATCCGGCCCAAATCTGTAACTGCTTGTAGGCCGGGTAGGCATCGATCATGGTTGCTTGGTTCGCGCGGAAACAACTGGCGAGAATGAGCGTCTTGTGCTCGGCGGTCAATGCACTGACATCGGGCATCGCCAAAAACCGCAACAGCGGATCGCGAAACCGACCCGTCGCGAATTGGTCTGCATAGTCCTCCAGTTGATCGAGGAGAATCGGCACGAAGTTGAACACGGCGCGCGCATTCGGCGTCTGCTCCAAATACCACGCCATGTCGGTGTAGTCTTTGATGGCGTGAAGATAGGTCCACGGCAAAGCGAACTCGCCCGTGGTGTGGTCGCGATAATCGGGCTGGTGCATGTGCCAGCATAAAATCAAATCGAGATGTTTGGTTTCAGTCATGGATTAAACTTCGAACTCCAAAAATTCCAGGCGCCACTAACGGTAATTTCTCGTGTGGACCGCTGCTATCGGTCCTTCCCCTTC
>JALYOK010000197.1 GCA_030856925.1 Pseudomonadota bacterium | reverse complement strand
TGATATAAATGCCTGAAGGCAAATATAGAAAGCGACGATCATGCAGATCGGTGTAACCAAAGAAATCAAAAATCACGAATACCGCGTCGGACTGACGCCCCAGGGCGCCGCAGAACTGGTCCGAAATAATCATTCCGTATTGATCGAACGCAACGCGGGCGCCGCCGTTGGTTTTGGCGACGATCGCTATGTTGCTGCCGGCGCCAAGATCGCACCGAGCGCAGACGACGTGTTCGCCAACGCGGACATGGTCATAAAAGTGAAGGAACCGCAGCCGATCGAGTGCAAAAAGCTCCGTCCGGGGCAGGTGCTCTTCACTTATTTGCATCTCGCGCCGGATCCGGAACAAACGCGTTTGTTGATCGAGTCGGATGCCGTGGCCATTGCCTATGAAACGGTCACGGACGATCGCGGCGGATTGCCGCTGCTCGCGCCCATGAGCGAAGTGGCGGGACGCATGTCCATACAAGCGGGCGCCCATTCGCTGGAGAAAACGCAAGGCGGCCTGGGCGTATTGCTGTCCGGTGTGCCGGGCGTGCCGCCGGCAAATGTAGTGGTGTTGGGCGGCGGCGTAGTCGGCGTGAATGCGGCGCGCATCGCGCTCGGCATCGGCGCGCAAGTGACGGTGTTCGATGTTTCACTGTCCCGACTCAAGGAACTCGACAATCTCTATGGCCCGCGCTTAATGACGTGCTATTCCTCGCGTACCGCGATCGAACAGGCGCTCGCCGACGCCGATCTCGTCATCGGCGGTGTACTGGTGCCCGGGGCTGAGACGCCGAAGCTCATCACCCGCGACATGTTGAAACTGATGCAGCGAGGTTCGGTGATCGTTGACGTCGCCATCGATCAAGGCGGCTGCGTCGAGACCAGCCGGCCCACCACGCATGAAGATCCCACCTTCGTAGTTGACGGCGTCGTGCACTACTGCGTCGCCAATATGCCGGGTGGTGTCGCGCGCACCTCGACCCTTGCGCTGACCAATGCGACGTTGCCGTTCGTGATCGAACTGGCGAACAAAGGCTACCGGCGCGCGGTCGAAGAGAATAAGCACCTGCGCAATGGCCTGAACATTCATCGTGGTGCGGTAACCTATGAGGCCGTCGCACGCGCGTTAGGTTACGCTTACACGGCGGTCATTTAGAGCGGTCCGACCCGCTTTCAACTATGGAATCCTTCTTCAACACGCTCAAATCAGCTTCCGTGCGCGAGTCCCCGAGCTGGTTTTGCCGCGTCCATAGGAAAAGAAAGCCACAGTTGTTGCGCCAACGCCCAGGAAACCAAGGAAATAAACATGATTCAACGCGATAATTTTTCGCCCAGCGATATGGAACGCTGGCTCGACGAACGCCGGGTGACCGAAGTGGAATGTCTGGTATCGGATCTCACTGGCGTGTCCCGCGGCAAGATTCTGCCGCGTGCTAAGTTCGGCCAAGATAAGGGCCTGCGCTTGCCACAATCGGTGATGATGCAAACCGTGACCGGCAATTTCCCCGGGAGCGCGGAAGTCAACGAAATCATGACCGACTACGATCCGGATATGTTGTTGAAGCCTGATCCCGAAACCGTTTGCATCGTGCCCTGGGCCGTCGATCCGACCGCCCAAGTGATCCACGATTGTTTTTTCTTCAACGGCGACACGGTGGATTTCGCGCCGCGCTCGGTGTTGCGGCGCGTGATGAATTTGTACCAAGCGAAAAACTGGCAGCCCATTGTCGCGCCTGAGCTGGAGTTCTATTTGACGGCGCGCAATCTCGATCCGGACATCCCGCTGCAGCCGCCGATCGGCCGCAGTGGCCGCGCGGAAACGAGCCGCCAGGCCTACAGCATCGATGCGGTGAACGAATTCGATCCGCTGTTCGAAGACGTCTACGATTATTGCGAAGCCCAAGGTCTCGACGTCGATACGCTGATTCACGAAGTCGGCGCCGGCCAGATGGAGATCAATTTCTTGCACGGCGATCCACTGAAACTCGCCGACCGCGTGTTTTACTTCAAGCGCACGGTGCGCGAAGCGGCGATGCGCCACGATATGTACGCGACGTTCATGGCCAAGCCCATGGCCAACGAGCCGGGCTCGGCGATGCATATCCATCAAAGCATTATCGATCCCAAAACCAAACGCAACATCTTCAGCAATGAAGACGGCACGCCAACGAAGAGCTTTTTCCATTTCATCGGCGGATTGCAGAAATACTTGCCGGCGGCGACCATCTTCTTCGCGCCGTATGTGAATTCGTACCGGCGCATCGTCAAATACGGCGCCGCGCCGATCAACATCCAGTGGGGCCGCGACAATCGCACCGTCGGAATTCGGGTGCCGGATTCCGAGCCCGAGGCACGGCGTGTGGAGAACCGCGTGGTCGGCGTGGATGCCAATCCCTACGTTGCAATTGCCGCCACCCTTGCCTGCGGGTATCTCGGATTAATCAACGAGATCGAACCGCTGGCGGAGTATAAGGGCAGCGCCTACGATTCCGACTTCCAATTGCCGCGGGGCCTGCACGAAGCGTTGACTGAAATGCGGGCGGCTACGGCGTTGCACGAAGTCATGGGTAAGCGCTTCGTCACGCTCTACGCCGCCGTGAAAGAAGACGAATACGCCGAATTTATGAAAGTGATCAGCCCGTGGGAGCGGGAACACTTGCTTCTCCACGTTTGAGGAATGTGAATCATGAGTACCGTATACGAAGTACGCTCCACGGGCGCCGGCGAGACTCATTTCGACACTAAGGCAATTCAGGCCAAGGACGCGGCCCACTATCTTCACCCCTTTACCGATTTCAAAGCGCTGGCGGCGAAGGGCTCGCGCGTGATCGTTCGCGGCGAAGGCATTTACATATGGGATTCCGAGGGCAACAAGATTCTCGACGGCATGTCGGGGCTGTGGAACGTGAACCTGGGCTATGGCCGCAAGGAATTGGCCGATGCCGCTTATCAACAACTCAACAGCTTGCCGTTCTACAACAGTTTTTTTCAGACCACCAATATTCCCGCGACAGAGTTGGCCGCGGCCATCGCCGAGATCGCACCGCCTCATCTGAACCGCGTGTCGTTTGCCAATTCCGGCTCGGAAGCGAACGACACTATCGTGCGCATGGTTAGACGCTACTGGGAGTTGGAAGGACAGCCGGAACGAACGGTCATCATCGGCCGTAACAACGGTTATCACGGCAGCACCATGGCCGGCGCCTCCCTAGGCGGCATGGCGGGGATGCACGCCCAGGGCGGTCTGCCGATTCCCGGCATCGTCCACATCGAACAGCCCTATCACTATGCGTTGGGTCGTGACCTGTCACCGGAGGCATTCGGCTTGAAAGCGGCAGGATGGCTGGAAGAAAAAATCCTCGAGGTCGGCGGGAAAAAAGTCGCCGCTTTCATTGGCGAGCCGGTGCAGGGGGCGGGGGGTGTGATCATTCCGCCTATGAATTATTGGCCCGAGATTCAGCGCATTTGCGAAAAGTACGGCATCTTGCTAATTTCCGATGAAGTGATCTGCGGCTTCGGGCGTTTGGGCCGCTGGTTCGGCTGTGAATATTTCGGCGCTAGACCTGATTTCATTACCTTCGCGAAAGCAGTGACCTCCGGTTATATTCCGCTTGGCGGCGCCATCATCAGCGACAGAGTGGCCGATGTGTTGATCGAAAAAGGCGGTGAGTTCAACCACGGCTACACATATTCCGGCCACCCCGTCGCTTGCGCCGTGGCGTTAGAGAACATCCGCATTTTCAAAGCCGAGAAGATCATAGAGAAAGTCGCCGAAGAGACGGCGCCCTACTTCGCCGAGCGTTTCCATAGCCTCGCCGATCATGACATCGTCGGCGTCACGGAGACTTGCGGGATGATGGCCGGGCTGGTGCTGGTGAAGGATAAAATAAACAAGACCGGCTTCGATCCGGCGACGGAAGTCGGCATGATTTGCCGCGGATTTTGTTTTAAGGAAGGCGTCATCATGCGTGCGGTCGGTGATCGCATGATCATCGCGCCGCCACTGATAATTAAAAAAGCGGAAATAGATGCCATGCTGGTGTTGATCCGCCGTTGTCTCGACCTCACTTATCAAGAAGTAAAACGGCTTGACCTGCTGGCGTGAAAATAAGCCGTCAGGTAAGCTTCCAGTCCATCGGAGTGAAAAATCCGTCACTAACCTTAGTAGGTTTTTCACTGCCGAAAGTTTATTTAGTTACCTGTTAGAGCAGGGTGAAGTTTCAGCCTACTGAGAACTCCAGTAGCCGTATTTCATCCGGGGCGCGTTACGTTTATTTTTATCCGCTTGAAGGATGCAAGATGAAAAGTTTTCGTTTACTCACAACAATCGGCATTGTGTTCGCGGTTCTTTTCAGCTTGGGCCGCGGGCAGCAAGCCCTGGCTCAGGAAGAACCCAAGGTTCTTAACGTCTACAACTGGGCCGACTATCTGCCGGACGGTTTGCTGGAAAACTTTCAAAAAGAAACCGGCATCAAAGTCCGTTACGACACCTTCGATACCAACGAAGTGTTGCACGCAAAGCTGGTGGCCGGCCGCACAGGCTACGACATCGTCGTGCCGTCGGCAAACTGGGCGGCGTTGCAAATTCAAGCGGGCTTGTTACGCAAGCTCGATAAATCCAAGTTGCCGAACCTGAAGAACACCGACCCGGTCATGGCGGGTTTGCTCGCTAAGGTCGATCCCGGCAACCAGTATCTGGTGAACTGGGCTTGGGGATTCGTTACCTTGGGCATCAATACCGCCAAGGTCAAAGCCGCGCTGGGTTCGATGCCGATGCCCGACAATGCGTGGGCGTTGATATTCGATCCGAAGTACGCCAGCAAGCTCAAATCCTGCGGGATCAGCATGCTGGACTCGGCCACCGACGTGATCCCTGCGGCGCTTCATTATTTGGGTAAGCCCGCCTACAGCACCAATCCCGCCGACTACGCCGAAGCGACCAAGCTAATGCGCGCGATTCGTCGCAACATCAAAGTCTTCAGCTCCGGCATCAACGATCTAGCGAGCGGTGGATTGTGTATGGCGCTGGGGTATTCCGGCGACATGAACATTGCGGCGAAACGCGCCATCGAAGGCAAGACCGGTCAGAAAATCGAAACGCTGGTGCCGTCCACCGGCGGCTTGCTGTTCTACGACAACATGGCGATTCCTGCCGATGCCGAGCATCCGAACAATGCCCATATCTTCATCAATTATATTCTGCGTCCCGATGTCGCCGCCAGCATCTCCAATAAGATGAACTATGCAACCATGAATGCCGCATCGGCCAAATTTGTGAACAAGGAAATTCTGAATAACAAATCGATTTTCCTTACGGACGAAGCAAAAAAGAAAATGGCGCCATCCGGCGTGACGACCAACGACATGCGCCGTATCATGACTCGCGCCTTTACTCAATTCAAGACCGGCTTGTAGCGTGGTGATCAACGAAAAGTAAATTGATCCCGGCCTGTTCCTGCGCCGGGAGTCGACTAACGCAGGGGCAGAACGATGAATAACACGCCGCCCGAAAAATCGTCGACTACCGATAACGCTTTTCTGCGCATAGAAAATTTGGTGAAGGAGTACGGCGCGGTCGCCGCCGTCGATCGTGTCTCGCTCACCATTTCCAAAGGCGAGTTGTTTGCCCTGTTGGGCAGTTCCGGTTGCGGCAAGTCCACTTTGCTGCGCCTGCTGGCCGGATTCGAAACGCCGACCTCCGGCAAAATTTTCCTCGACGGTAAAGACATCACCGACGTGCCGCCTTACGAGCGGCCGATCAATATGATGTTTCAGTCCTACGCGCTGTTTCCCCACATGAGTGTGTGGGACAACATCGCCTTCGGCCTGAAGCGCGACGGCATCCCCAAGAATCAAATCGAGAGCCGAGTGGAGAATATGCTGCAGTTGGTGCAACTGAAGCCCTACGCTAAACGCAAGCCACACCAACTCTCCGGTGGCCAGCAGCAGCGTGTCGCCCTGGCCCGTTGCATGGCGAAACGGCCACAACTGGTGTTGCTCGACGAGCCGCTCGGCGCGCTCGATAAGAAACTCCGCGAGCAAACCCAGTTGGAAGTCGTTAACATCTTGGAGCAAGTGGGTTTGACCTGCGTCATGGTTACCCACGATCAGCAGGAAGCAATGACCATGTCCAGCCGTATCGCCGTCATGTCCGAGGGTAAGTTCCTGCAAATTGGCTTGCCGTCCGATATTTATGAAACGCCGAACTGCCGCTTCGTGGCGGACTTTATCGGCGATTGCAATATGTTCAACGGTACGCTCGTGGTCGATGAGCCCGACCACGTGGTGGTGGAAACGCCTGAGTGCAGGCATTACGTCGGCCACGGCATTACCGGCGCCTTGGGCATGGACGTCAGTGTCGCGGTGCGACCGGAAAAGATCGCCGTATCGCGCACCCGGCCCGAGGGCGAGTTCAATTTCTGCGAGGGGGAAGTGGTCGACCTCGCCTATCTCGGTAGTTACACCACCTATCACCTCAAGCTTAAATCCGGCATGAGACTCAAAGCCAGCGCTCCCAATGTCGATCGTCATCGCGAGGGCGCGCCGACCTGGGGCGACAAAGTTTATGCTCACTGGTCCCAGTCCGCAATGGTCGTTTTAACCAGTTAGTGGCATAGATGCAAGTGCTGCCACCAGTAGCATAAATGCAAATGCAGCCACCAGTAGCATAAATGCAAATGCTGCCACTAGCGCCATGAAATTCTTAACGCGGCTGAAGAACATCGACTGGGGCCGAAGCGCGGTGCTCGGGGTGCCTTATCTGTGGCTGATCTTGTTCCTGCTGCTTCCATTCTTGATCATTTTCAAGATCAGCATGTCGGAAATGCAGGTCAGCCGTATTCCATTCAAGGACATCATCACCTATAGCGACGGCGCACTGAATCTCCGCTTGAAACTGGGAAACTACTTATTCCTCGCGCAGGACCCGCTTTATATCCTCACCTTCATCAGCTCGCTGAAGTTCGCTTTCTTGACTACGTTGTTCTGCTTGCTAATCGGCTATCCCTTCGCGCTCTCTATGGCGCGCGCCAAGCCGGAATATCGCGCGACCTTGATGATGCTAGTGATCTTGCCGTTCTGGACTTCGTTTTTGTTACGCATCTACGCGTGGAAGGCAATTCTGACTTCCAACGGCATCCTCAACAATGCGCTGATCGCAATGGGCGTGATCGATGAACCGTTGGCGCTCATTAACACGCCGTTCTCGCTGACTTTGGGCATGGTCTATGCGTACTTGCCGTTCATGATCTTTCCGCTCTACAACAATTTGGTGAAGCAGGATCAGCGTTTGATCGAAGCGGCGATGGATCTGGGCGCAACGCCTTGGACAGCGTTCTGGAAAGTGACGTTTCCGCTTTCCATGAGCGGCGCACTCGCCGGTTCGCTGCTGGTTTTCATTCCCGCTGTCGGAGAGTTCGTTATTCCGGAATTGCTCGGCGGCCCCGATTCGTTGATGATCGGCCGCGTGCTGTGGGACGAAATGTTCAGCAATAACGATTGGCCCATGGCGGCCTCGGTCGCGGTGGTTTTGATCCTCATTGTTATCGTCCCGCTCGTGATCTTGAATCACCAGCAAGAAGAACGCGGCGCGAGCGGATTAGCATGAAACAAAACGGTTGGTTCTCCGGCAGCGTACTGGGACTGGGTTATCTGTTCCTGTATTTGCCTATCGTCACACTAGTGATCTTCTCCTTCAACGCTTCGCAAATGGTGACGATATGGGGCGGCTTCTCGCTCAAGTGGTACGGCGAGTTGTTGCAGGACGAAGAGATCCTGCGCGCGACCTGGTTGTCGCTCAAGATTGCCTTGATGACGGCCTGCGCGTCCGTCATTCTCGGCACTTTCGCCGCTTTCGTATTGGTGCGCTACAAACGTTTTTTCGCTCGGCCGCTGTTCAACGGCATGATTGCCGCGCCGCTTGTGATGCCCGAGATTGTGATCGGATTGTCGCTGTTGTTGTTCATGGTTTCTATCCAAAAGGCGATTGGCTGGCCCGAACGCGGCGCGATGACCATTTGGATCGGCCACACCCTGGTCGGCATGGCCTACGCCACGGTATCGATTCGCGCGCGCTTGCAGGAACTCGATCGCTCGCTGGAAGAAGCAGCGATGAATCTTGGTTGCCGACCCGCTAAAGTATTTTTGCTGATTACTTTACCTCTCATCAGCCAAGCGATTGTGTCTGCGTGGCTGCTGACCTTCACGCTCTCACTCGACGATGTGATTCTGTCGGCGTTCTTGTCGGGCCCCGGCTCGACCACGCTGCCGCTGGTGGTGTTCTCACGCGCACGGCTGGGACTGAACCCGGAAGTAAACGCGATTGCCACGGTGATTATTGTTTTGGTGAGCATAGGGGTAATCGCCGCCAGTATTTATATTACTCGCAGCCAACGTAAGCTGGAACGGGAGATGGCGGAGGCTTACCGCGAGAGCAAAGCGGCAATATAGTGACCGCCCGGCGTACTAACAGTTTCGTGTTCATGAAATAACTTCGGCGGCTCGTCAGTCCGGCGGACTTTTAGGGCTCTCTTACCTGAATGCCCGCAATGATCCAGGCCCCTTTCGGATCTTTGGCATCCTTGACTACGTGCCACACTTCGTCGAACGGTTCCGCCCCGGCGTTCTCGTCTTCGCGGATGAGACCGCTAAAATGCACGCTGGCGATTTCGCGATCGCCTTCGGTCACTACCTCCAACAGTTCTGCGTCGAGCTTTGGCACGTCGACGCGCTGTTTGGCGTTTGCGCGTTCCTGAATCTGCGTGGCTATTTCGGCGTACAACTCGGGCGTTGTATAGTCGCGAATGTCGTTAATATCGCCGGCATCGTTCGCGGCTTGTAGGCGTTGGAAAGATACTTTGGCTTGGCGCAAAAATCCCTCGACGTTAAAGCCCGCAGGATAAAGTTGTGGCATCAACACTTGTCCCCCGGCTGATTGGAATGTGCCGATGTCCCCCGCCGGAGCGGGGCGTTCGTTAGCGGCGCTGGGGGTCCGAGCATATTGCATGCCGCGCGTGTTAGGCTGATTTCTGCGTTGCCAGGCTTGCATGAGAAATCGAATCACGACGAAAGCCAAAACGATCATGAGCAAATTGCCCAGCATACCGGCAATGGCGCTGCCGCCGAACATGGACATCATCAATGCGCCCAGGCCAAAACCCGCCAAGGGGCCCAGCCATCGAGACATGCCACCAGCCACTGGTGAGCCGGCCTGTTGGACTTGCTTATCGGGTTGCGCCACGGGCGCTTTTTGTGTTTGCGGCGGCAGCGAGCGTTGCATGCCGGACGATCTTCCACCGCCAAAACGCCGTGCCGCTTCCGAATCCAGAGGCGTTAACACCATTGCCGAAAAAAACACGGCCGTCAAAACTGCTAAAATTTTTGCCACGCTGTTCTCCTAGTAGACTCGATCTCGTCAATAGCCAATACCATACCCTGACTTGCCGTGCCAATCAAATATTTAATTGGAGCCGGAGGTTCGCAAAATCAAGTCTCGCGGCGCGAGGTTGCTAAACATTCAAAAACCCCTGCGCCAGCGGCCAGCACTGGTGCGGCGTTACATGCATGCCACCCGAAGAGGCAGACTGGATGCGGCTCTTGGCAAGGTCAAGGGATGAAGTCAAAGCATAATCAATGTGTTGACAATCGTTGAAAGTTGGCCCAATCTTTACAAGTGACTCTCCACGCAATAGCAATAATCAATCGTTAGGAGCATGACCGTGTTGACTCCCCTACGCATATTGTTTGCCTGTTTTTTGAGCGCTTGTGGAGTAGCCCTTCATGCCGATCCAGCTCCGGAAGCGCTCGCAAAACTCCAGTCCCACGTTTTTAAAGTCATCGCCGAACGATCATCGGGAACCGTACAAGCGGGTTCTGCCGTATTGATGGCGGCTGGCAAGTTGGTCACCAACTGCCACGTAGTTACCTGGGCAAAGTCGATTCAAGTGGTGCGTAACGGCGAACGTTGGGCGGCGCGATTAATCGCTGCCGACAATGAGCACGATCTTTGTATACTGGCGGCGAGCGACCTACCGTTCAATGCGCAGGTGAAGTCGGCCGGGCCCGCCCAGATTGGACAGGAGGTGCACGCGGCGGGCTACCCGGGAGGCGGCGACTTTGCGGTCAATTGCGGCAAAGTTCGGGCGCTGCACGATTTAAATGCCGCCAAAGTGATCCAGACCAATGCCAAGTTTAACCCCGGCGCAAGCGGCGGCGGATTGTTCGACAACGACGGTAATCTGCTGGGTATCCTCACGTTTCGCGCGCCGTCCGGCGGCGATTTTCATTTTGTGATGCCGGTCGTTTGGGTCGATGAGTTGCTCGCACGGGTCGATGCACCGAGCCCATTCGCGAAAAGCAATCCCTCCTTCTACCAGCGCAGCCAGGCGCAGCAACCCTACTTCTTGCAAGCCGCGGCGTTTGAAGAAACACGCAATTGGACCGGGCTTTTAAATGTCGCGCAACGTTGGATAGATCAGGCGGCCAATAATCCGGAATCATGGATGGCAGTGGGCAAAGCGTGCATCGCGCTAAACAAAAAGGACCAAGCCGTGTCAGCATTCCGCCACGTGCTGGCGATCGATAGTCAGCATGGCATAGGTCGAGATCTGCTCAACAGTCTGGAACCCGCCGCGGCTTGCGGCACGCCGGATAACCCGTGCGCATCCGTTGAAGATTTTCTCGCGTTCGCGGAACCCGTTCTCCCTTAATCTAGACTACCGTTTATTGTCAACTTCATCCTGGCCGTTTCCGGCCTCAAAAGGTCAATATTGGAGCCGTTTATGACCTTAAAATGGCTAATGCCGTTTATTGGGCTCGTTGCCTTGCCTTCGCAGGCAGAACTCGATCGTACGTTGTTCCAGAAAATTCTCCCGAGTGTAGTCCGCGTCCAGGCTTATGTGAAAGCCGGCGTCGCATCGGGATCCGCCGTGGTGGTGGCGCCGGGCAAAGTAGTGTCCAATTGTCATGTCACCCGAGACGCCATGGCAATCAACGTAATCGCCTGGAGTTCGAAGTGGAAAGTCAAAGAACAGATCAAGGACATCGACCACGATCTTTGCTTACTCATTCTGCATAGTGAGATCGGCAAAGTCGCCGAATTCGCCGATGCGTCCGAGATAAAAATCGGCCAAACGGTCGCCGCGGCCGGATACCCCAGCGGCGGTCGTTTGGAAGTGACGGAAGGACAAATTCGATCGCTGCACAATCTTGACGGCGGTCGGGTCATTCAAAGCTCGGCGCCCTTCGCTCAAGGCGAAAGCGGCGGCGGCCTGTTCGATAAAAACGGCAGACTGGTTGGCATCATCGCCTTCCGTGGCGCCCATTTCTTCGCGTTGCCGGCCGCCTGGGTCAAGAGGTTACTCGATAGCGAAGCGAACGACCTTGCGGGCGCCAATCAAACCGTCGCCTTTTGGGAACGCGAACCCGACAATCAACCGAATTTCTTGCAAGCCGATGCCCGCGAATTTTTACAGGATTGGGCTGGCCTAAAGGTGCAAGCCGAACGTTGGACAAAAGAAGAAACCACTAATCCTGAATCCTGGATCGCGTTGGGAAAATCGTTGTATCACCTAAAACGCCATCCCGATGCCATTCCCGCGCTGCGCAAAGCTGCCGAACTCGATCCACAAAATAGCTTAGGCTGGTTCTATCTCGCCCAGGCTTACCGCGATACCCACGACACCAAAGCCTTCGCCGATGCGATCGAGAAGCTGTCCGCGCTCGATCCATCGGCTGCACAGGCTTTATCGGCCGAAGTCGAATTACCGAAGTAAAATCGGGTCAAACCCTCTTCGCTAGGACGCTTAAGACTGAAGTTCTGCTATTTTGACGGCGGCGATTGACCGCGCTTGGAGTCGAGTGCGAGCGCCGCGCTCAGCCCACTGAGTAACGCCAAAACATGCAGCAGAGCATAATCGCGCGAAATCCTCGAACGAATGAAACCCGAATGACGTTTTTCAGCTCAGCGGCCTGATCCTTACTGAGGCTGCCGGGTAAATCTATGCCGGCCAGCTTGTCACGCTGGCTCGCGACGACTTTTATCACCGCCGGTTCAACCTGAAGCGCGTCTAGGCGCCGGTCAAGGTCTGCGCCGAACACCCACGCCATGCGCAAACCGAACACGGCGATGGCAAGCAAACCCGCGGTTCGCGACACGGCGTTATTCACGCCTGAGGCGACGCGCTGCGGGGTGACGCAGCTAGGATTTAGCCAGTTTAACCGCGATTTCCGCCAAGCGTTTACCCAGCGCGATCCCGAGGGTCTTCTCATCATCGCTGACCGGAACTTCGTTGCTAAGCCCCGCGACGTGCGTCGCGCCGTAGGGCGAGCCGCCGCTTCGAGTGGTGGAAAGCAGCGGTTCCGTGTAGGGTAGGCCAACCAACACCATGCCATGATGCAGCAGCGGTAACATCATCGAAACGAGCGTCGTTTCCTGGCCGCCGTGCTGCGTGCCGGTGGAAGTAAAAACGGCGGCAGGTTTTCCGGCGAGCGCCCCCTTGAGCCACAGTTCGCCGGTGCCGTCCCAAAAATACTTCATGGGCGCAGCCATGTTGCCGAAGCGGGTCGGTGAGCCGACCGCGACGCCGATACACTCCCACAAATCCCGAAGCTCAGCGTAGGGCGCGCCGGACTCAGGAACCGCGGGCGAGAGTGCGTGGGTGAGGGGCCCGACCCCGGGAACCGTCCGCAGTCTCGCTCTGGCGCCTTGAACCTGCTCGATGCCGCGTGCGATGAACTGCGCCAAATTTTTTACCGCGCCGGTCTGGCTGTAGTAGAGCACCAACACGTCGCCCATAGTCTTCTATTTCCGTTTCAAAGCTTAAGCGGCGGCAAATTGAAACAAATCGAAGTGGGTCGTCTGTTCCACCAGGCGCGTCGCTTTGATGCGATCGATTCGATCGTGCCGTTCAAGTTTGAATTCCATGCCTTCTTTGAAAGTGTCGCGCGGCGCCAAGACCGTGGGCAATTGTCGCAGCGCTTCCATGCCCGGTAATAGCAGCGCTTCTTGCTTACGCACGGGCTGCCCGGTGGCAGGCTCGATCATCAGTGGGATACCAATCGGTGAGATTAATTGGATGCCCAATTCAATTTCCTGGGCATCGTTGGACTGGATCCAACGAGCGGCGCCGACAATCCAGGAATTACGTTCCGGCAATTTGACGCCGATGATTTCGCCGACCGCTACCAAGGGCCTCGCATCCGGCGATTTGCGCAGCGCAAGCCCGCTCGCGCTCTGATTCAAAATCTCGCAATGATTCGTTAAATATTCGGCCCTAACGGCCGCACCACTTCCGTCCGGCACGGCCATGGACGGTCTCGCTGTTGCCGATTGGATCCCTTCTTTCTCCGTATTGAACGCAGGGTCGCGCTCAATACGGAGGAAATGGCTGAGTGCCGTGATGCCGGCGCAAATTTCCGCCGTTGCCGCCGCCGGCTGGCGATTGAATGCGCGCTTCGGCGGCAAGCTCCATGCCCGGGACAGCCGCCGCATCAGATCACCCGCCTGCGCGGAGCTGCCGTCAAATGGCAAGGCCAACGACTTGAGGGTCGTGCCGCCATCCAGTTGCGTCATGAGTTCGCTCAAGGTAAAGGCCAAATTCGCGGCGCTGATCACTTTATCGATAGGTGTCGGCGTGACATGGCCGGACGCCGATAGCGCTTTGGGTGCTCGATCGCTATCGCTTTGCACCAGGAACAACCCGGCGCCGGTTAGCTCCGGCGAGTACGGCATGATGATCGCCCCGCCGCTGAAATAGGCGATGATGCTCGCGACTTTATCCACTTCGCCTGGCATCAGTCGATAGGGATCCGCCAGGGCCAGCAACAGCGCCTGTTTGTAGAGCACGCTGATTGGCAAGGCTGCCGTATTATCAAATCCCACATCGACCGGCAGATCCTGTAGCGCGTGGAATTGGGCGTAGTGATAGATTTGGTGTATCTCGTGCCACACTCCGGCCGGCGTTGGCGTATAGGTCTTGTAGGACAGGGTCAAAAGATCGGATAGCGCGCTCATTGCTCGATGAAGCAAAGTCGGCAATTGGCGCTTGGCGCTGAACAACAGCAGCTTGTTCGCCTTTCCCAATAGGATAATTTTGTAGCCGTAAGCGTATTCGATCAGTAGATCGCGACTTAGATTGGCGGCCTCTCGCGCCGTTTCATTCAGGGGTAGCCGCACCTCGTTGTAGTCCTGAGCTAGGGTAGCCAAAAGGGGATACACCTTTTCCCCGTAGGCCTCCAGCAACTTGAAACGGTCGTCATCGTCCAAGCGAGCGCGGTTGCTGCCGTAAAGAGCGGTATAGATTGCACGCGCGGAATCCACCAACGGTTGAGCGACTAGGGTATCGATCCACGACTTGGCTTGTTTCGCCCGCATGATGTGCCCCCCCATATCGCCCGGATCCGCAGTGGGTACGGAAAACTTAAATGACATGTTCTCCCTTAAGGTTGCTTAATTGTTAGAATTCTAAAGCAAACTCGTGGAT
>JALYOK010000109.1 GCA_030856925.1 Pseudomonadota bacterium | reverse complement strand
CGCCGGCGGCAAGCACAACGATCTGGAAAACGTCGGCTATACCGCGCGCCACCATACTTTTTTCGAGATGCTCGGCAATTTCAGCTTTGGCGATTATTTCAAAAAGGACGCAATTCGCTTCGCCTGGGAATTGATTACCGAGGAGTATGGCCTGCCCGAAGACAAGCTGTGGGTCACGGTCTATCACACGGACGACGAAGCCTTTAATCTCTGGGCCAATGACATCGGCGTCCCGAAAGATCGTATCGTCCGCATGGGCGACACTCCCGGCGGCAAACCCTACGAGAGCGATAATTTTTGGCAAATGGGTGAGACGGGTCCTTGCGGTCCGTGCTCGGAAATTTTCTACGACCACGGGGCGGAGATTCCCGGCGGCCCGCCCGGGAGCGCTGACGCCGACGGCGATCGCTACATCGAGATTTGGAATCTGGTGTTCATGCAATTCAACCGCGATGAAAGCGGCATGTTGCATCCCCTGCCCAGACCGAGCGTCGATACCGGCATGGGGCTGGAGCGCATTTCGGCGGTGCTGCAGCATGTGCATAGCAATTATGAAATCGATCTGTTTCAAACGCTGATCAAGGCAGCAGCGAAGGAAACCGGGACGGCCGATTTAAAAAACAGTTCCCTCAACGTCCTGGCCGATCACATTCGCGCCGTCAGTTTTTTGATCGTCGACGGTGTGATTCCGAGCAATGAAGGCCGCGGCTATGTGCTACGCCGAATCGCGCGCCGAGCCATGCGTCATGGATACAAACTCGGCCAGAAGAGTTTATTTTTTTATAAGCTGGTCGGCCCGCTGGTGCAATCGATGGGCGATGCCTATCCCGAATTGCGCAGGAACGAAGCGCGCGTCGCACAGATCATCCAAGCAGAAGAGGAGCGCTTCGCTGAAACGCTTGAGCACGGCATGAAGATCTTGGAATCCAAGCTTGCCGGTGGTGAAAAGATGCTCGACGGCGAAACCGCGTTTATGCTCTACGATACTTATGGCTTTCCGCTGGATCTCACCGCCGACATCACCCGCGAGCGCGGCGTCGGCGTCGATCAAGCGGGCTTCGATGCGGCAATGACGCAACAGCGCGAGCAGGCGCGGGCGGCGGGCAAGTTCAAGATGGCGGCGGGCATCGAATACCACGGCGAGAAGACTGAGTTCATTGGTTACGAAAAACTCGCACATGAAACCAAGGTCATCGCCATCTACAGAGATGGCGTGAGCGTCGATCAACTCCACAACGAGGAAACCGGCACGGTAGTGTTGGCGTCGACGCCGTTTTATGCCGAGTCCGGGGGCCAGGTCGGTGACCAGGGAGAACTCATTCATGCCGACTATCGTTTCGCCGTGCGCGACACACAAAAAATCCAAGCCGACGTGTTCGCCCATCAAGGGGTCATGATGGCAGGCTCAAACCCGATGCGCGTCGGCGACAGCGTGAATGCTCAGGTAAACGAGAGCATGCGCGGGCGCACCATGCGCAATCACTCGGCCACGCACCTTATGCACAAGGCGCTGCGCGAAGTGCTTGGCAGTCACGTCGCGCAAAAAGGGTCGCTTGTCGATCCTTACAAAACCCGCTTCGATTTTTCGCACCACGCGCCTATGACGGTTGATGAAATTCGTCGCGTGGAAGAAATCGTCAACCGAGAAATCCTCGCGAATGCCGGCACCCAAGCGCGCGTCATGGCCATCGATGATGCGCAGAAAATCGGCGCGATGATGCTGTTCGGCGAAAAATATGGCGATGACGTCAGAGTGCTCGACATCGGGTCATCGAGAGAGCTTTGCGGCGGCACCCACGTGGCGCGAACGGGCGACATCGGCTTGTTCAAGATTCTGTCGGAGGGCGGTGTCGCGGCCGGCGTGCGGCGCGTCGAAGCCACCACCGGCGTCGGTGCATTGGAGTATGTGCAAAAACTCGATGCCACGTTGTCGCAACTGGCCAGCGCGTTAAAGGCGCAACCCGGAGAACTCACGCAGAAAATTTCTGCCGTGCTCGATCAAGTGAAGTCGCTGGAGAAAGAATTGGCGCGCTTGAAATCCAAGCTGGCATCTAGCCAAGGCGACGATCTTGCCGATCAAGCGCGGGACGTGAAAGGCGTGAAAGTGCTGGCGGCAAATCTGGATGGCGCCGATGCGAAGGCCCTGCGTGAGACCATGGACAAGCTCAAAGACAAACTCAAATCCGCCGCGATTGTATTGAGCGTTGTAAACGACGGCAAAGTGTCGCTGATCGCCGGAGTCACCGCCGATCTCACGGGCAGGATCAAAGCGGGCGAGCTGGTCAACCACGTTGCAACGCAAGTCGGGGGCAAAGGCGGCGGACGGCCCGATATGGCGCAGGCCGGCGGCGCCGATCCGACCAATTTGATGCAAGCGCTTGCGTCAGTGCACGGCTGGGTGGAGCAGCGCGCTTAGTAGATTGCTCCTTCCCCTTCAAGGGGAGGAAAGCCGTGCTGACAACATAGGAGCAGGCCAGGAGCCTCACGGATATTGGCTCCTGGCAATGCATTGCTGCAGAGGCACACTGGTACGGGGTGGCCTCGGGCCATTGCCTCTCGAGCTAGTCAAATACAATAACCTTATCGGAGGAAAAATGGCCGCATACATCATTGCCGAAGTTGAAGTCCTGGATCCCGTCATGTTCGAACAATACCGCGCCGCCGTCCCCGCAACGATTGCGGCCTATGGCGGTCGATATGTGGTACGCGGCGGCGCGACCGAGGTGTACGAAGGTACATGGCAGCCGAAACGCATGATCGTGCTGGAATTCCCCAGCGTCGCGCATTTGCGCGAATGGTATCGCTCCGCCGATTATGCGCCGCTCATCGCGTTACGAAAGCAGTGCGCGCGCACCAACGTCATTTCACTCGAGGGTGTGTAGTTGTCAACAGAACGGCGTCGATCCAAGATCGCGATCCGCTAATGACCCAATATCCAATCAACTGCAGTGGTCGTGCGCGAAATATGCGAACAAAAAAGCCGCACTCGCTTGAGCGCGGCTTTTTTTAGTGACAAAGATTACTTGATAGCGATTGGATTGATGACGGCTTGCACCGCACCGCTCAAGCGTCCCGGCCCGAGAGTAAACAAAAATTCCCAAGCTTTATCTTTGACCATTTCTTCAGTATTCATGTTCTCAAGAATATAAATACCGTTCTCCGGCAACAGTGTTTGATGAACGCCGAATACGCCGGCATCCTTCTCAAAGGGCAGCACTTCCAAACCCCATGAATCCGCACCGACCGCGGCAACCCCGAGCGAAGCGAGATAACGCGCACCGCCAACGCCGAGGCCCGGTTCTCCGGCGTTATAACGCTTGTCATCCTTGCCGATCAGGCTCAGCCAGCCGGTGTAGAACAACACCACGTCGCCTTTTTCGATGCTCTTGATACCTTGGCGCTTCATGGCGGCTTCGATTTCCGCTTGGTTGAACGCGGTGCCTTCTTTCAGCATTTGGCCATCGCCGAGCAGCCCGGCCATGTCCAATAAGACACCGCGCGTGGCGATGGCGGGAACGGTTTCGATGCCGAGTTTGGTAAGTCCCGTGATCTGTGCAAAGTCACCGGCCTTGTTGCAGTTGTAGTACATGTTTTCGATGCCGATGTGGCCGAATCCGTCGAGTTGCGAACCCACGCCGTTCCAGCCCATGACCATGTCATCGTTGTAATTCAGTTTGTTCGGGCCGATCGAAACTCCGCCGACCTGGCCGGGTTGCACAACCATGACAGCATAGTTGCGCGGCGGATAAGCCGGTGTCATGCGATTGGTTTCGATACCGAGGCGATAGGCTTTGCCGGTGGTGACAAGCTTGCTCGCCGCGAGAGTTTTCTCCTTGGTAATGTGATTTGCATTGCCGATTTGATCGCCGGCGCCCCACTTGGATGGCTTGCAATCGGCGCCGTAGACCAGCGGCGCGAACACGGCGAAAACCGTACAGGCAATGACAATGGCTCGATAATGGGCATGCTTATACATTTGTGTCTTCCTCCTTGAGTAAGTTTCCCCGTAGATGCCGGGAATGATTGTGACATTTGAAACGCAGTTACGAATACGATATTAACCTTCGCCAAGGGGCAAAGCAACTCGTCGAATATTTTTTCGAAGGGTTGGCTGGAACCCGCGTGGAT
>JALYOK010000103.1 GCA_030856925.1 Pseudomonadota bacterium | reverse complement strand
CTCATGCACTGATCTTTTTCTTGAGGTCCGGCGGCGCGTAGGGTTTATTGAGGAATTTCTCGTTCGCGCCCGTTGCGAATTTCAATCCAGCTTCCTTGATGGCGTCATCGGAAACTTTGATTAGCGGCGTGTAGAAAGGATGGTGGTGTTCGCGATAGGGATTGTTGCGCGCGGCGTTGTAGCAAAATAGCACGGTCCAGCGGCGATTTGGCGAGCGATTTTGATCGGAACGATGGAGCGTATTGCAATGGAAAAACAAGCCATCGCCCGGCTCCATTTCAGCGTAAACGGTCTCCATCTGTTTGAGGGCGTGCTCCAAGCGTTTGGGATCGGCGCCCACCTGCTGCCCGTCCATCAAACCGTGGTCGATGCGTCCCATTTGGTGGGAGCCGCGCAGCACTTGTAAGCAACCATTCTCCTTGGTGCACTTGTCCAGCGCCACCATCACGCTTGCCATGAGCGGAAACAAACAACCGTTGTTATACCAATAGCCGTAGTCTTGATGCCACTCCCAGGCGCCGCCTTCGAATGGCTCCTTCGCTGTGAGTTTGGAGTGATAGTGATACACCTCGCCGCCGAGCAAATCTTCCATAGTATCGACGATGCGATGGCTGCGAGCAGCCAGACCATAGACGCTGTCGCCCGGATGGTTCCAGGTCACCATCTTGGTTGCCTTGCCGGCGCTGTCAAAACGATCATAGAGATTCGCCCGTACCTCGGGATCCGTCTCCATGGCCTGCTGCAACAATTTTGCTTCTTCGGCGTCGAACAGCCCGCGAACCAGCACGTATCCGTCGCGCTCGAAGTCGCTTCGTTGTTCGGGAGTTAAAATCGATTTAGCCATGTCAGCCTAGTGTGGGATTACTTATGGGATTGGGGAAATGGTTAATTTTGCTGCACGCGTGCATCGCCGTCAACTCACGCTAGTGCCTAATCGGCCTCGGGCAAGCTTATGCCAGTTAGGGATTGGTAATATTTGATAATAGCCGCGTCGTCCTCGGCGCCAAAGGCCGCCCGCGACGAGGCTGTAAAAATTTGGTGCGCAACGCCGCTGAGCGGCATCGGAAAATCGCTCTCGCTCGCCAGATCGAGACACAGGCCGAGGTCTTTGGTCAATATCGGCAACGCGGCCCTTGGCGCATAGTCACCGGCTATTACCCGCGCCATGCGATCTTGGAAAATCCAACTCGCGCCGGAACTCCCGTTGACCACGTCGAAGACAGTTTGAGGATCCAACCCTAAACGTATCGCCAAGGCCATCGCTTCCGCGGACGCAACAAGGTTGACACCGGCAAGTAAATTGTTGACTATTTTTACTTTGGACGCCGTGCCGGCGGAATCGCCGACATAGAATACCTTGCCGCTTATGTTTGCCAGAAGATCGGCGTAACGTCGGTAGGCCTGCGTTTCGCCGGCGACCATGACAGTCATGGTACCCGCCGCTGCGCGCGATGGGCCGCCCGACACGGGTGCATCCAGCATCAACAGTTGGCGCCCAGCCAGCCGCGGCGCCAGCGCTTCCACGTAGCCTGGCGGCAGCGTACTGCTGACGATTACCATGCTACCCATAGCTAGGGTTGCCGCAGCGCCCTCGCCCCCAAATAAAACGTCCTCTACTTGGTCGGCATTGACGACGAGAATAATAATAGCTTCCACGTCTCGCGCCATCACCGCGGGCGTCGAACAAGGAAAGGCGCCTAGCTTTGCCGCTTGAATCATACGGTCCGCAACGATGTCGCGAACATAGGTCTTGTAACCTGCGCGCAACAACGATTGCGCAACGCCCATTCCCATTGCGCCGACGCCGATTACGCCGATGGACGCCAGATTCAAATTACTCCTTCCGCAACGGTTTGCGCGCGGCGCTCACGCATTCGAAAAGGATGTCTTGGTCGCCGATTTGATTGGCAAGCAAGAATACTAAACGCGCATTTAATGCGGCGCTATCTTGTTCACTCAAGCCTTCGTGAGCCTTGACCAGCGCCTCGTAAAAGCCGTCGGGGTCGGGAATATTCGGATCGAGTTTCATATCAATCGATCTGTGCCAGTGCTTTGCGAAACGCGTTGCGGATGGACGCGACGGAGGGTTGCGCTAGTTTTGCGGCGAGGTGCATGTCGGGGCGGATCATACAAACGCAGTCGCCCGAAATGCCCAGCGCTTGTTTCAATTTCCCGCCGCGGTCGCCGAAATTTTTCGTACCGCGCCCGGATGCGCAATAGATGGCCCACCGCAGATTAGGCGCTTCCCTTTGCAACGTTTTCATCGTCTTCACTTGGCTTGCCCTCAAGCCATACTCGCTGAACCACAGCGCAAGGAAGCAGCTCTCACCTTCAAACAAATCGAGAAGCGCACCCGGCTTGCCATTGGGGAGAGTCAGCGGGATATTCTGAATCGCCATACCGCCATTCGTGTTCAATGGCGATGCATCGTATTGATACGCGACTGACATGCGGCCGGTGTTAACCAGCGGCCGTGCAAACGGATAGTCACGAGCCAGACTGATGATCGCATCCCGCAACAGCCGCTCGGCCTTCGATTGCGGCGAGAGAAAGCGTGTGGTGCGAGAGGTGGTTTTGATGTTGTGCACCGCGGCCGGGTGGCGCTCGGCGTTGTAGGAATCGAGCAACGCTTCGGGAGCTTCGCCGTTCAACACCATCGCCAGCTTCCAAGCAAGGTTTTCCGCATCTTGGATCCCGCTGTTGCCGCCGCGCCCACCGAAGGGACTCATGACATGGGCGGCGTCGCCGAGGAAGAACACGCGGCCCTGGCGCATTTTATCCAGCAACTGGGTACGATAGGCATACGGCCCCACCCACACCAACTCGAATTCGCGATCTTCACCCAACTGCTGACGCAGACGCGAACGAACGACCTGTTCATTACTCACCGCGTCTGGATCGGCGTTTGCATCCATTTGATAGTCGAGGCGCCACACTCCATCGCCCATGGGCAGCTGCCACACCGCGCGGTTTTCGTTGAACGGCGCTTCGATCCAGGTCCAGCGTTCGAGCGGCGCATCGAGCTTGAAGCGGATATCGGAAATGCACCAACGGTCTTGCCCGCGCGCCGGACGTATGGGTAGCTTAAGCCCTTGCCGGATCGGGCTGTTCATGCCGCTGGCATCGAGCACCCAATCGGACTCCAATGGATACTTCCCGGCGGGAGTTTCAACGTCGAGCCGGACCCCGTCGCGCAGTTGTTTCACGCCGATGACTTTGTTATTCCAACGCAGATCGGTGAGACCCAATTCATAAATGCGATCCACGAAAAACCATTCAATGTAGAACTGCTGGATATTGATGAAAGGCGGCTGCTTGGATACGTTGGCCGTCGCGAGATCGAACGAATACACCACGTCTTTGCCGGCCAAGGTCTTGCCGTGCGACCATTCGACGCCCTTGGCTTTCACCCGATGATAAATGCCCAAGCGATCGAAAATCTCCAAACTCTTTTGCGCGTAGGTGATGCCGCGCGAGGCCAGGCCGCGAACGCCGATGGTGTTGTCATCGTCGAGCAGGACGGTGCGGATGCCGCGCACGGCCAGGTCGCATGCAGCGGCCAGTCCTGCCAACCCGCCGCCGACGATCACGACCCGATAACGTTGTTGCTTTCCATGCGCAATCTCCGGTGGCAGTTGGAACGGATATTCCGGCAGGCTGTAACCTGAGCCTTGGTTTTGTACTTCCATTTGAGTTCAGTTCATACCCGCATTACAGCGCGCGGTCGAAAGGTCGACGGCTGCGTGAAGAATTGTACACCCCCATCGCGCGACTTTTCTCATCGAGCTTCTTCCGGCATACCACGCCATTGGCCAATATCCACGCGGCTGCTGACGATCCCCTGCCAAAGTCGAGTCTCCGCTATTCGCTAGCCCAGAGTTGTTAGCCTCTCGAGCCGCGAGTGCTCGACGCCTTGCTCTCTGACTTGCTTTTGCCCCCTTCGCCGTGTACGCTTGCAGCGCGATTAGGCGTCGAAAAAACTGGCCCTATCCGGCCGAATTCTTACTCTAAAATATAACGAGGAGTTTCCATGAAGAAGACTCGCGCCGAGATCGGCGCTTCTGAACCCGTTTCCAACGAGGCCAAACCCACGCGCCGCAAGTTTTTGACGACGGCCGCCGCCGGCGCCGCGGCGCTCGGCTTCCCGATGGTCGGCAAAGCCCAGGCGCCGATCAAATTGCGTTGCCAGGCAGGCTGGCCGACCAAAGATGCGTTTTATGCCTACTCCCAGGCCTTCGTGAAAAAAGTCTCCGACATGACTGCCGGCAAATTGGTATTCGAGTTGTTGCCCGCCGGCTCGGTCGTCAAACCCTTCGACATGCTCGACGCGGTACATTCCGGCACGCTAGATTCAGCCCATGGCGCGTGTGGTTATTGGTATGGCAAAAATACCGCTTATTCCTTGTTCGGCACCGGCCCCGCCATCGGCATGGACGCACAGATGTTGCTCGGCTGGGTGGAGCAAGGCGGCGGGAAACAGCTCTACGAAGAGTTGGTTAACCAGATTCTAAAGTACAACGTCAAGGGCTTCTTGAACGTGCCTATGTGGAATCAGCCCTTGGGTTGGTTTCGGAAGGAAGTCAAAACCGCGGCGGATTTTAAAGGTTTGAAATATCGGACCATCGGACTCGCGGTCGATTTGATGAAAGAAATGGGTTCATCAGTGGTCATGTTGCCAGCGGCAGAAATCGTCCCTGCCCTGGAGCGGGGCCTGATCGATGCCGCGGAATTCAACAATCCGACCTCGGATCGCACCCTTGGATTCGCCGATGTGTCGAAAATCTGCATGGTGCAAAGCTTCCATCAACCGATGGAATGCCAAGAAATTATCATCAACAAGAAGAAATTCGACGCATTGCCGAAGGAATTCCAAGCAATCGTCGCAAATGCCTCCAGCGCGCTGTCGGCGGAAATGAGCTACAAAGCCATGAGCGATAATTCCCGCGACATGTCGGAACTCAAGGCTAAGGGCGTGCAGTTTATCCGCACCCCCAAAGAGATTTTGGAGGCGCAATTGAAGGCGTGGGACGCGGTCATCGCCAAGCGCTCGGCGGAGAATCCTTTCTTCGTGAAGGTGTTCGAATCACAGAAAAAATGGGTGCAGCGGGTCGGCCCGTGGCGTTACGCCATCGAACCGAGCCAGGAAATGGCCTATAACCATTTCTTCGCCAAGAAAGCGTAGGCAACCGTCATATCAATCAGCCGCCCGACATCATCGACGTGATGCCGGGCGTTTCTCTGCGAGAAATCCATGCAACGTTACCTGTTCTTCATCGATCGCATCAGCACCTGGGTCGGTAAAGCCTTTGCTTGGTGCATTCTTATCCTCACCTTCGTTGTCACCTACGACGTGATCATGCGTAAGTTCGGCAACCCGACTGTTTGGGCATTTGACGTATCGTGGATGCTCTACGGCACGCTGTTCCTGATGGCGGGCGCCTACACGCTGTCGCGTAATGGCCACGTGCGCGGTGACGTACTGTATGGATTCTTCCCGCCTCGTGCACAGGCAAGTCTGGACCTGGTGCTATATTTTCTGTTCTTCGTCCCCGGCATCTTGGCGCTCGCCTACGCGGGAATCGGCTACGCGGAAACCTCCTGGGGCCAGAAAGAAACGTCCTACAACTCGCCGGATATCATTATCTATCCCGTCAAAGTGCTGATCCCGATCGCAGGCATGTTGGTGTTCCTGCAAGGCATCGCTGAAATCGTGCGCTGTATACAATGCCTCCGCACGGGCGCCTGGCCGGGCCGCGCCCATGACGTGGAAGAAATCGACATCGAAGAACTGAAACAAATGGTAGGCGTGAAAGATAACGACATCGCGGGAACCAAGCCATGAGCAAAGGCATTTGGATTGGCGTGGTTTCGCTGCTCGTCGTTGTCGCTCTGGTCTTCGGCGTCTTCCTTTCGGCGGATGAAATCACTAGCGGCCACTACGGCATATTGATGCTGGCGTTGATCGTCGCTGCGATTATGCTGGGATTCCCGACAGCCTTCACACTGATGGGACTCGGCATGATCTTCGGCTTCATCGCCTATCAAATGTCTAATCCCGGCGAGCCCTGGCGCGACAATCAAATCTTCGCGCTGATGGTGCAGCGCACGTTCGGTGTGATGAACAACGATGTGCTGATTTCAGTTCCGCTGTTCATTTTCATGGGTTACATCATCGAGCGCGCCAACTTAATCGACAAGTTGTTCCGCAGCGTGCAGTTGGCAATGAAGAACACCCCCGGTGCGCTCGCGGTTGCAACAGTCGTCACGTGCGCGATTTTCGCTACGGCGACCGGCATCGTCGGCGCCACCGTGACTCTCATGGGCCTGCTCGCCCTGCCCGCCATGTTGCGCGCCGGGTATGACGTCAAGCTCTCGGCCGGCACCATCGCCGCCGGCGGCTGCCTCGGCATTCTGATTCCACCGTCGGTGATGCTGATTCTCTACGGCGCGACAGCCGGGGTATCGGTGCCCAAGCTCTACGCCGGCGCATTCATTCCCGGCTTGATGCTGACCGGGCTGTACATCATTTACGTCATGGCGCGCGCCATGATCAATCCTAAAATCGCCCCCAAGTTGAATGCCGAGGAACTGAAAACGCCTTGGTCAGAAATTATTGTCAATTTGGCGAAGTCCTTTTTGCCGCTGGCCTTGCTGATCGGCTTCGTCTTGGGCAGCATCATCGCTGCGTGGGCAACCGCCACCGAGGCGGCCGGGATCGGCGCGGCGGGCGGCATCATTCTCGCCCTCGCCTATCGCCAACTGACGTGGGAACGCTTTAAAGAAGCCGTGTTCCTCACGGCGCGGGCATCGGCCATGGTGTGTTGGTTGCTGGTAGGATCGGGCGTTTTCTCGGCGGCCTTCGCTTTGTTAGGCGGCCAGGAACTGATCGAGAACTGGGTCAAGACCATGGACCTGACACCGATGCAGTTTATGCTGCTGTCCCAGGTAATCATCTTTTTGCTCGGCTGGCCGTTGGAATGGACCGAGATCATCGTTATTTTCATGCCGATTTTCCTGCCGCTGATCACCCATTTCCAGATCGACCCGGTGTTTTTCGGCATCATGGTCGCGCTCAACTTGCAAACGGCGTTCCTATCGCCGCCGGTCGCGATGGCCGCGTTTTATCTAAAGGGGGTCGCCCCGCCTCATGTGACGCTGAATCAAATATTCGCCGGCATGATGCCGTTTATGGTCATCCAAGTGTTCGCCATGTTCCTGCTCTACATGTGGCCGGATATCGCGTTGTGGCTGCCGGCTCGACAATATGATTAGTCCCAAAATTATGAAACCGAAAGTCCTTGTTACTCGCGAAATTTTTCCGGAAACGCTTGCGTTTTTGCGCGAACAGCTCGACGTTGAGGGCAACCAATCGGATCTCATGCTCAGCGCAGACGAACTAGCGGCGCGCCTTGCCGGCAAAATCGGCGTGATGTCATCCGGTTCCGACAAGATCGACGCGGCGCTGCTCGCACAGGTTCCCCAACTCAAAGCGATATGCAATATCGGCGTCGGTTACGACAACGTCGACGTCAACGCCGCGACCGAGCACAAGATCATCGTCACCAACACGCCCGGCGTGCTGGACGAAACCGTGGCCGACACCGCCTTCGCTTACGTGCTCGCGACGGCCAAGCGCATGACAGAATCGGAACAATTCCTGCGCGACGGCCACTGGAAGAAAAACACGTTGACGCTAATGCTGGGCCGCGACGTGCATCACGCGACACTTGGCA
>JALYOK010000081.1 GCA_030856925.1 Pseudomonadota bacterium | reverse complement strand
CGCCAATACTGACCTCGAAGGATGTAATCAAAATATTGGAACGAAAAGGGTTTGTTTTGGACCACACCAGTGGCAGTCACCGCGTCTATTTCAATGCGGAAACAAACCGTCGCGCTGTGGTGCCGTTCCACAATAAAGATCTGCCCATCGGCACTTTGATCGCAATTCTCAAGGCCGCCGCAATTCCACGCGAAGAGTGGACAATCTGAATAGTCCGATAGGCATCCTTGGCGGCAGTTTCGATCCCATCCATTTCGGCCATTTGCGTCTGGCGCAGGAAGCGATGGATTTTCTCGGCTTGAGCCAGGTTCGTTTCATTCCCGCCGGTCACCCGCCGCATCGCGACCCGCCGAAGGTCACCGATGTACATCGTCTCGCCATGCTCGATCTTGGCTTGCGAGACAATCCAAGCTTTCGTGTTGATCTGCGTGAACTTGGCAGAACAACGCCGACTTATACCATCACCACATTGGAATCCCTGCGCGCCGACTTGGGTCAGCAAACGCCATTGGTATTATTCGTGGGCGCTGATCAGTTTATGGTGCTGCACACCTGGCGACGCTGGGAAGCGTTGACCGACTTGGCGCATATTCTCGTGGCGATGCGGCCATCGACACAACCGTTTACATCCGATGATCTTGCTCCTCAAGTGTCGACCTGGTTTCGCGCCCGCTGGCAGGATGATCCGGCGGTGATTCGACAGCAGGCCGCCGGTCGTATTTTTTTACTCGGCCTCACACCGCTGGCGATTTCCAGCACGGCGATCCGTGCAACAATTGCAGCGGGGAATTCCCCCCGTTATTTGCTGCCCGATCCCGTACTCGATTATGTCCGAGTCAATAAGCTGTATATCTGAGGAGGCTGTAACCATTGATGAGAATAGCCACTTTGCGTAATGCCGTTGTCGAGGCGCTTGAGGACAAAAAAGCAAAAGAAATTGTCGCGTTGGACGTCCGAAAACTAACCTCTCTGTTCGACTACGTGGTGATCGCGAGCGGCGAGTCTACGCGCCAGACCAAAGCGCTGGCCCGTAATGTGCAAGAAAAATTAAAGGATTTAGGCGCCCACGTTTACGGGGTGGAAGGCGAACAAAGCGGCGAATGGGTGCTGGTTGACCTAGGCGATATTGTCGTGCATGTGATGCAGCCAACGGTGAGACAGTATTACAATCTAGAAGAATTGTGGGCCGCCGCGAAAAAAGCGCCTAAGCCCCGTAAAGCGAAACCCGTCGTTGTGTCGTGATGAAGATCGCGGTAATCGCGGTCGGCGACCGGATGCCGGGGTGGGTGAAACAAGGTTTTCTGGAATACTCCAAGCGCATGCCAAACGAGGCTGTGGTGGAGTTGATCGAAGTCAAGCCTGTAAAACGCAGCAGGGGCGAGCCGGTCGAACGAGCGTTAGCCATGGAAGCGAAACGCATCGACGTGCATATGCGCAAGTTCCGGCCGGTGGTAGTGTTAGACGAGCGCGGCGAGATGTGGGATACGAAAAAGATCACAGCTTTTTTGCTGGACGCCATGGCCAATGGAATGCATCCGGCTTTTGTCATTGGTAGCGCCGATGGTCTGACTGGGAGTATTAAAAACGGCGCGGAATTTCGCGTCGCCTTGTCGAAAATGACACTGCCGCACGGATTGGTGCGGGTAATACTGGCGGAGCAGCTTTATCGAGGCATATCGATATTGCAGCATCATCCCTATCATCGGGAATAACGACCGAGGTACGAACTCATGAATGTTATGGAGAAACGGATTTATCTCGCTTCACGCAGCCCGCGGCGACGGGAGTTGCTCAAGCAGATCGGCATCACCTTCGAAATGTTGATTATGCGTACCTACCCCATCGTGCGCGCGGATGTGGACGAGACCCCGCGCCCCGGCGAGTCGCCGGCGGACTATGTGACGCGGATCGCGATGAACAAAGCGACAACGGGCTGGACGCGCGCGATGGAGCGGCGCTTGCCGCGCTGGCCGGTTTTGGGCGCTGACACCACGGTCGCCATCGACGGCGAGACCGTGGGTAAACCGAGCAACGCCGAAGACGCCGCTACCATGCTGCGTAAGCTTTCCGGCCGCGAGCACGAAGTGTTCAGCGCCGTTGCGGTGGCGCTGAATGAACATGTGGAAACGAAATTATCGCGATCGCGCGTGCGATTTTCCGAGCTGAGCGACAGCTTGATCCAAGATTACGTCGATTCCGGCGAGCCAATGGACAAGGCAGGCGCCTATGGCGTTCAAGGTAAGGCCGCTGTGTTCATCGCAGAAATCAATGGGAGCTACTCCGGCATTATGGGATTGCCTCTTTATGAAACTGCGCAGTTGTTGAAACAAGCGGGCTTGCCGGTCTTATAAGCAGCTTTTCGTGAACGAACAAATTCTCGTCAACGTCACTCCGCAAGAAACTCGCGTCGCCATTACGGAGCAAGGTGTTGTTCAAGAGCTGCATATTGAACGACTCTCGGCGCGTGGACTGGTCGGCAATATTTATCTCGGGGCCGTTGCCCGCGTATTGCCGGGCATGCAATCGGCATTTATCGACATCGGTCTTGAACGGGCGGCGTTCTTGCACATCGCCGATATCTGGAGCACCCGCGACAAACAGGACAACGGCAAGCCGATCGAAAAAATCCTGAGCGAAGGTCAAGCCGTCCTCGTTCAAGTCATCAAGGATCCCATCGGCAGCAAAGGCGCGCGGCTATCCACGCAAATCAGCATGGCGGGCCGGCTGCTGGTTTATCTGCCGCAAGAAGCCCATATCGGCATTTCCCAGCGCATCGAGGACGAAGGCGAGCGCGCGTTGCTGAAAGAAAAATTGCAGCAATTGTTGCCGGAAAACGAGGGCGGCGGATTCATCATTCGCACCGTCGCTGAGTTCGCCAGCGACAAAGAACTCATCGACGATATCGAGTATTTGACTCGTCTTTGGAACCGCATACAAGACCAAACCCGTTCCGCGCTGCCGAGTTCGCTGATTCATCAGGACTTGAACCTCGCTCTGCGAGTGGTGCGTGATTTTGTCAACGAAAAGACCGAGCGCATATTAGTTGACTCCCGCGAAACGTTCCAGTGGATGCGTGTATTTGCGGAAAGCTATACTCATAGCGCCCTGCCGATTCTGGAGCCGTACACAGGCGACCGGCCATTGTTCGATCTATTCGGCGTCGAGGACGAAATTGAGCGCGCCTTGGCGCGGCGCGTGGATCTTAAGTCCGGCGGCTATCTAATTATGGATCAGACGGAAGCGCTTACTACAGTCGATGTCAACACCGGGGGATTCGTCGGTGGGCGGAGTTTCGACGACACTATATTCAAGACTAATTTGGAAGCGGCGCAGGTGATCGCGCGTCAACTGCGATTGCGGAATCTAGGGGGCATCATCATCGTCGACTTTATAGACATGGATAACGAGGGGCACAAAGACAGCGTGCTGGCCGAATTGAGTAAAAATATCTCCCGCGATCGAACGCGGCTCACGTTGAATGGCTTTACTGCGCTGGGCCTGGTGGAAATGACCCGGAAGCGCACTCGCGAAAGCTTGGCCCACGTGCTATGCGAACCCTGTTCCATGTGCCAGGGCCGAGGCGAGATCAAAACGCCCCAGACGGTGTGTTACGAAATTTTGCGCGAAATTCTACGTTCCGCACGCCAATTCGATGCCAAAGAATATCGCATACTCGCGTCACAAAATGTGATCGACCTGTTTCTAGATGAGGAATCGCAGAGCCTGGCGAAGTTAGGTCATTTTATAAGCAAACCGATCTCGCTTCAGGTCGAAACGCAGTACTCGCAGGAAATTTACGACGTCGTGCTGATGTGAGCGTTGCGATTTTAACCAGTTGGCGCGCTCACTGCCGGAGTGTTAAACCACAACGCCACTTGCTGCGGGAAAAAACTTAGAGTGCGATAAATCGAACTTTCAAAATCAAATTCGGTCGGCGCCTTATTAATTTAATGGCGTCGACCGATACTCGCTTTACAATCTCTATTTCTTCAGCTCGTCGGTGCAAGCCTTAATCTTGGCTTCGTCGCCTTCAAATGCTTTCTTGCACTCTTCCGCGGTTTTGGGCGGATCCGCAGCGAAAACTGGTAACGCAACAGCTGTGATAAGCGAGGCTAACATCGCAATAGCTAATTTTTTCATTTGGTGCTCCTTCCAGGGTGGTTAGTGAGCTGGCAACCAAGCCAGTACGAATTTCTACGCATTGAACGTGCCATCATGTTTTGGTGCTTTAATAAACAACAAGTTAGTATACATTTTGAAATTTTATTGCTCACCTTGAAAACGTTTGAAATGGTCAAACTGTCTTTTTTTCGCGACCGATTTCCTAGCTTTAACGCTAACTATTTGAACCATGAGCGCTACCTTTGTCGTAATTTAGAGACACTTTTTCCTTTCATCCGTGCCGGGATCATCAATTAACCCGCCATACTGCCCGCAGT
>JALYOK010000036.1 GCA_030856925.1 Pseudomonadota bacterium | reverse complement strand
ATCCACGGGTGTTACAGCCATGGTGCGACGGCGATGCGTTGTCGCTATCGTTGCTGTGCGCCCGGGGAAAGGCGGCGCTGCTTTCCGTCAATCGTCAGCACGTTTTTCTGCAGCATGGCCGCGTCATCGTCGACGGTATTACCGTCAATGCTTTGCCGCACAACTCGATCGAGTTTGTCGCGCTCGGCCGGCTCATTGCAGCCGCGTTCCCGGGCCTCTGGGGATATGTCGGTGTCGATTTGATCCGCACAAACGATAGCGTTTTGCGCGTCCTGGAAATCAATCCGCGCTTGACCACGTCCTACTGCGGCTTACGAGAGGCGTTTGGCATCAACGTAGCAGATTTGGTCCTGCAACTTTTGCTTAACCGCGAATTACCTAGCGTTTTCTGCGACAGAAATCAAGCAGTCGAACTCAAGCTCAGTATGGACTATGCCTAACGACATCATCGGCTGGGACATCGGTGGCGCCCATGTCAAGGCTGCCCGCGTCAACTCCAGTGGCGCCGTTCTGGCGGTGGTTCAGACCCCCTGCGCCCTTTGGCGTGGAGTCGCAGAACTGGATACGGCGCTCGAGCGCGTGATGAGCGAACTTGGGATGACGACACGCCATGCCGTGACTATGACCGGCGAAATGGTGGATGTTTTTCCGAATCGCGACGCGGGGGTGACGGCCATCGTGGCAACGATACAAGACCGTTTTACGAATCAGGACGTGCGCTTTTATTGCGGTGGCGGCGCCTTTGTCTCGCCCGACCGCGCGAATGAATATGCGCATCTCATCGCATCGGCAAACTGGCGCGCGTCGGCCGAACTGGTTGCGAGAAAAATGGACGACAGTCTATTTATCGACATCGGTAGCACCACCAGCGACTTGATTGCGATTAAAGAGCACTCGCCCAGCATTATCGGCCATGATGATTTCACGCGTCTCATAAGCGGCGAATTGGTCTATACCGGCGTGGTGCGCACGCCGCTTATGGCGCTGGGCGAAAGCGTGATTTTTCGCGGTGATCCGGTGCCTTTGATGGCGGAATTCTTCGCCAGCATGGCTGATGTGTATCGCCTGCTGAACGAACTGCCGATCGACGCCGATCAACATCCGAGCGCCGATGGCGCGGCGAAAACGGCCACCGCCAGCGCGCGCCGCATGGCGCGCATGATAGGCCGCGACGTCGAATCCGCCAGCATGGACGAGTGGCGCCAAACGGCGCTTGCGTTCCGCGCCATGCAGGTGCGGAAGATTGAGGCGGCCCGGCGCATTGTCACAGCGCGAGCCGGTTTGGATGACAGAGCGATCATCGTCGGCGCCGGCGTAGGGCAATTTTTGGTCGGTGAGATCGCTGCCCAGTTACGCCGAGAGTATCGATCATTTGCCGACCTAGTTTTATGTGACGATGTCGATAGAATCGCGGTTGCCAATGTCGCCCCCGCCGTCGCGGTCGGACTGCTCGCATTGCAACAATGACCTGGGTGATCAAGATCGGCGGCAGCCTCAGCGCCGATCCTTTGCTCAAAGCCTGGCTCGATATGCTGCCCGAATACGGGCTGGGAAAAATCGTCATCGTTCCGGGAGGCGGACCCTACGCCGATGAGGTCCGCGCTGCCCAGCGCTGCTGGAATTTCGATGACGCCATCGCTCACCGCATGGCGTTGCTGGCCATGGAGCAATATGCTCTTCAGTTACAAGGGATCCAACCGGCGCTTGTCATGGCTGATTCCGCTGCAGCTATTGAAGGTGCGTTACGAGATCATAAAGTCGCGATCTGGTTGCCCAGCGCAATGACCTTGGCCGCCCCGGATATCTCCGTAAGTTGGGACATCACGTCCGATAGTTTAGCGGCGTGGCTTGCAAAGACAATTCATGCAAAGCGTTTGATTTTAGTCAAATCCTGTTGTGTAGATGTCGAACACGGAGTCGCGGAACTCGCGCGTCACGGTGTCGTCGACGCAGGTTTCGAAAAGATGGTGCGCGATGCACCGTTTAAGATCGACGTAATCTCCAAAACCGATTTGGAATCTGTGCGCGAAGGACTGGCTACAAGTTAGCGAAGTAATCGGCCTGCCGCGCCCAGCGTGGAGGGCGCCCAACAGCGCAGATGTTGGGTGGTCCGGTTGAGCGCCAGGTTCCGCGTCACTTGTGATGGTGCAGCGATGCCTCGCGCACCACCAGGCACAAGGCTCCCACCAGGGCCGACAATGCGATTACGACTACCCATTCCATTACACGTTCTCCAGCTCTTCGATGAGCTTGTACGCGCGACGTTGATTAGGACGATCATGACGGCGATAACCAGCACCGCGATCAAGCCCGCGCCCACTATAACTGGACTCGCTGTTGCATAGTTCTGAGCAAGCCATGCGACGAGAGAAGCATCAAGTGCAACAGCGAGTCCAAAAGCGACTTTAAGCCAACCGATCTCTTCCTTCAGGCGCTCTGCTCGCGACCTTCGATAGTTTACCGCAAGTCCGCGCACACGTGCTGCATCATGCGGCCAAGCGTGCCGAGAAGCGGGGATGAAAGGTCCACCACTGAGCAATCCGCGTGACAGCCTCATCCGAAACCAACCACTTTGGAGGTGTTTTATCGAGAGAACTGCGCCGAAATTATGACAATTCCGATCACAAGCAGTACGATACCCAGCCTTTCCTGGGCGGTGGGTTTTTCCTTGAACAGGCGCCACGACACCGCATAGCCGAACAACACCTCGACCAGAGCAAGAGTGCGCACATCCGCGGCGTTACGCATCGCGAAGGCGGTGAACCAACCGAAGGAA
>JALYOK010000007.1 GCA_030856925.1 Pseudomonadota bacterium | reverse complement strand
ATGGTGAGCACATCGGACATAGGTTCGCCTTTTTTTAAAGTACGGGCCGACTATACCAGTTTTTTTGTGAAACGAACGCGGGCGCCAGAAGCCGCATGGATATTGGCTCGTGGCAATGCATGCTGTGGGCGCCGTGCTGGTGCGAGGTGGCCTCGGGCTATTGCCTCGCAGGGTAGATGTTTTCTCCATCAACTTTTCGACACCCGTCGATTTGGTGCGTAAACGCACCCTACGGATTTACGCTTGCGACTTCTGCAATGCCTGCTCGATGTCCCAAATGATGTCGTCTACTTCTTCGATGCCCACTGAGAGGCGGACCATATCGGGTGTGACGCCGGCTTTGATTTGCTCGTCCTCCGAGAGTTGGCGGTGGGTGGTGGAAGCGGGATGTATGACCAGAGTTTTGGCGTCGCCGACGTTGGCGAGGTGGCTTAGGAATTCGCAGTTCTGGATGAATTTCTCGCCCGCGGCTTGGCCGCCTTTGATGCCGAAGGTGAAAATAGAGCCCGCGCCTTTCGGCAGGTATTTTTTTGCGAGGTCGTAATACTTGCTGGTTTTCAACCCGGGATAGCTCACCCAGGAGACCAACGAATGGCTCTCCAAAAACTCCGCGACTCTTTGTGCGTTGCTGACGTGGCGTTCCATGCGCACGTGCAGGGTTTCCGTGCCTTGCAGCAGCATGAAGGCATTGAAGGGCGATAGGGCCGGGCCAAATGTGCGATGGGTTTCCATGCGCGCGCGCATGATGTAGCCGAAGTCGCCGAAAGTTTCGTGGAAGCGCACGCCGTGATAGCCCTTCGACGGCTCGGTCATGCCGGGGAAGTTACCGTTGCCCCAGTCGAATTTACCCGACTCGATGATCACGCCGCCCATGGTGGTGCCGTGGCCACCGATGAATTTTGTCGCGGAATGCACGACAATGTCCGCGCCGTGTTTAATCGGGCGGCACAGATACGGCGAAGCGAACGTGTTGTCGATCATGAACGGCACACCGGCTTCTTTCGCGATGGCGCCGATCGCTTCGATGTCGAGCACGTTGCCGCGCGGATTGCCGATAGTCTCGCCGTATATGACTTTGGTTTTCGCCGTAATCGCTTTGCGAAAATTTTCCGGGTCTTCCGGGTCGACCAATTTGACGTTGATGCCGAGCTTTTTGAAGTTGAACGAGAACAGCGAATAGGTGCCGCCGTACAACGTGCTCGCGGAAACGATTTCGTCGCCCGTTTCCACCAAAGTCAACAGCGCGACCATCTCCGCCGCTTGGCCGGAGGCGCAAGCCAACGCGGCGCGGCCATTTTCCAACGCCGCCATGCGTTCTTCGAATGCGGCGACGGTGGGATTGCTGATGCGCGAATAGACATTGCCGAAAGTTTGCAGGTTAAACAAACTCGCCGCGTGTTCGGCGCTGTCGAACACAAACGATGTGGTCTGATAAATCGGCACGGCGCGCGCGCCGGTGGTGGGGTCGGGGATTTGTCCCGCGTGTAGGCACAGCGTGCCGAATCCGAATTTGTGGTTAGCCATTTCTAAACCCGTGAAGGAGGAAGGAGGAGGAAGGGGATACTACGAGTGGGATTGGTTATTTCTTTTCACCCTTTCACTCTTCACCTTCAGTAAGGAAGAAATTGGGGCCGCTTCGCCGAAATAATTTTCGTATTGACACCGGCCCAATTGAGTCCGCCGAACAAGCGCCCGTGCTCGATTTTTACGCAGCGATCCATGACGACTTCGAGGCCGGCGGCGCGGGCTTTTTCCGCGCCGGTTTCGTTGACGACACCCAGTTGCATCCACAGCACCCGAGCGCCAATGGCGATCGCATCGTCCACCAGCGGCGGGATGTCTTCAGCTTTGCGAAAGCAGTCAACGATGTCGACGTGGACGGGAATGTCGCGTAGGCTCTTGTAGCATTTTTGGCCGAGCACTTCGTCGTATTGCGGGTTCACCGGAATAACGGTGTAGCCGTGATCGATCATATATTTGGCGGCGAAATTGCTGGGCCGATGCCACTGGGCCGAGAGGCCGACGATGGCAATAATCTTGTTTTCCTTCAGAATTCGGCGCAGGGTTTGAATATCGGCCATGGCGAGTCGAGTCTTGTTCAGGTCACGACAGTTTATCTGCTTTCCCGGCATGCCGGAAAGGCGCATGGGGATCGCCTCCTTTCCTGCCTGGCCCTCCCGGCCCTTTCTACGGGGGAACCTTGCCGTCGACACTGTATCTGGATATATTACTGGTTATCCTTCGGAGGTCGACTATGAGCAACATATCTCAGAAACGCGCGATTAAGAATTACAGGGATCGCCTCATCGAGCGCGGCATGGCCCGCTTCGAAGTACTCGGGCTCGACACCGATCGCGACTTGATCCGCTCCCTTGCGAAACGGTTGGCCGAAGACGGGCCGGAAGCCGCACGACTTCGAGCCACCGTCAGCCAGACCATCGCCAGCGAGCGGCAGAGGAAAGGCGGCATCCTCGATGCACTTCGCCGTTCGCCCCTGGTGGGCGCCGATCTCGCTCCCACCCGTCCTTATGAACCAGGGCGCAAGGTCGATCTGTGAGCCGCTATCTCCTCGACACCAACATTCTAAGTAATGTCACGAGGCCGGTTCCTTCAGAATCGCTGCTCGCGTGGATGGCTGAACAAGCCGACACGGACTTGTTCATCGCCTCACTCACTGTCGCCGAAATCCGGCGTGGCGTGTTGGAAAAGCCGGCCGGGCGTAAGCGTGACCAGCTCGAAACTTGGTTCACGGGTCCCGAAGGCCCATCGGCCCTGTTCGCCGGGCGCGTTCTGCCGTTCGACGAGAAGGCTGGCCTCGTCTGGGCCAGGCTGATGGCCGAAGGAACAGCGAGTGGGCACCCCAGAAATGCGCTCGACACTATCATCGCGGCCATTGCCGAGAGCAACGAATGCACTGTCGTCACCGACAATGAAAAGGACTTCGCCGGAATCGACATTATAAACCCGCTATGGGGCGGATCCCGATGATCTCAGACCAGCAACGAGACGCATTCGACGCCACCTATCGCAAGCTTTACCACTTCCTGAATAGAAGCCCGCTATGCCCGACTGAGCACCAACAGCTACCCACGGATTCCGCTGACGAGCCTATATATTCAGCTTATTAAAAATTACGCGAGGTAAGTGCTGAATTACCAGCATTATCAACCTCCATTTCCCCGGAGCATATGCGACCGCCTGACCTCGCCCGATCGCAGCCACAATATTTTGTGCGACATCCTCAACCGACGCCAGTTTCGCGCCCTGACCCTTCAAGTGAGCCGTCATCGGGGTATCCGTCGGCCCCGGTTTGATCAGCACGATCTTGACGCCGGTTCCGGCAAATCGGTGTTGCAAGCCCTGTGCATAGCGGGTGACTAAGCCCTTGGCCGCCCCGTAGGCATAGTTCGATTTGCGTCCTCGATCTCCGG
>JALYOK010000568.1 GCA_030856925.1 Pseudomonadota bacterium | reverse complement strand
GGGTGGAAGAGGTCGACCGCGGCATTGCCGAATTGAAGCCCGATGGCTGGAAGGGCTATACCGTGGGCGATCCCTTGTCGCCGACGACCAAGGGTTCGCAATGGCGCCTGGACGACGAGAAGCTCATGTATCCGGTGTACGAAAAGATGCAGAAGTCCGGTATTCGCAACATCTGTATCCACAAAGGCTTGCTGCCGATCGACTACGAAAAGTCCTGGAAGGACGTGTGGCAATACAACACTCCGTGGGACATCGCCAAAGCGGCGAAAGACTGGCCGGGGATGAACTTCATCATCTATCACACTGCGCTGCGGCCGTTCCTCGAGACACCGGACGTCGAGATGGCGGAGTTCGAGAAGACGGGCTACATTCGCTGGTCGACCGACGTGGCGAAGATCGTGTCGGAGCAAGGCTTGAAGAACGTCTATGGTGAAATCGGCACATCGTTCGCCAATTCCGCGGTGGCCAACCCGCGCTTCGCAGCGGCGTTCATCGGTCAATTGGTCAATTTGATGGGCCCGGACAATGTCGTTTGGGGTTCGGACAGCGTATTTTACGGTTCGCCGCAATGGCAAATCGAAGCGATGCGCCGCCTGGAGATCCCGGATGATATGTTTGCCAAGAATAAGTGGAAGACCAAGCTGGGTGATGCCGACAGCGCCGTCAAGCGCAAGATCTTTGCGGAAAACACGGCGCGTCTGTATAAGTACAACATACAGGCCGCGTATGAAGGGATCTCCCGCGATCCAATCGCGTTAATGAAGCAGGAGTATGAGAAGGAACGTGTATTACGCAACAACGCGTTCTACGGCTACGTGCCAAAAACCGCGTAGTTCGCCCGCATCACGCGAGCACAAAAGGCCGGGGCGACCCGGCCTTTTTTTGGCTGGTTTGCATTTGTGAGCACCGCCACTGACTCTCCAGTTCATCAAGATCGGATACCGAGCCACGAGCCGTATCCTGCTTGCCTCGTGGCAAGATATGCCCCAGCAGCTAATATCTATGCGCCTCTCAGGCCGTTGCCGTCGACAATCTTCGCAAGCTCAAACTAGCTCCGAGATGTTTAACGGTGCATGCACCCATTGTTGTTGCAAATCTTTCGAATCTGGGCGCGAGTCTTTCCGCCGTCGCTACCAACACGCCGCGCTGAGTGCCTCGGCGGTTCATGCTGCCAGACTTCCTATCAATGCTCACTAGCGTCCGCCAGTGCACAACCGAGTTCCCGCGCGACAGCGTGTAGCCGCTTATCGCGCGTCCAGAGTTTTGTCCCACCTATCGCCGCGGAGGCCAGCAGGTGAACGTCGACGTAACCGATGCCTTTGCCCTGGAGGCTGTGGCGCTCGATATAGCCAAGAACCTCATGGGATTCGGCAACGACTGCCATCGGCAGGAGCTGAAGCAAGTCCAGGGTCAATGCGCGATCCGCCAAGCTGCCGCAGGCAATCTCACCCACGACAAATGAATGCATGACCACCGCATTACCTTCCAGAAGATCGACAAGATGTGCATCTCCACTGCGAAGATGGTCGATCCATACCGATGTGTCAACCAGGATCAAGGTTCGATCTCTTGGCGCCGGCGCGGAGCGACTTTCAGTTTTGGTTGGCTGCCCCCCAGCTTAGCGAGGCGTTTGGCGCTCTCACGTTCGATGAGTGCCTTCAGGCCCTCGTGCAACAACGCCGAACGGTCAAGTGGACCTGTCAGCTTGATGGCCTTGGCCAGCAGGCTTTCATCGAGATTTACAGTAGTTCGCATTGGATGTCTCCAGTAGATTGCACCAATATTAGCATCATTTGATGCGCATGTCGATGTGGACAGGTCCTGCCAGCCAAGGCTTTTGCGACCCAACCGCGGGTAGGGATCACTTCAAGAAGCGGGAAGAGTCGAAATATGGCGCGATGGCGGTAGGTTTGGCGGCGAATAGCGCCCTGCCCTAATGATCGCCACGATGGTGCGCGCTTAGCGCATCCATGCCGAAATCCGCGACCGGATCGCGCCAAACCGTATGCACATGATTGGCGTCGCGCGTGGTGTTGTCATACTCGACCAACAAGCGTTGACCTTGAATGCGATAGTAATGCGGTTTGCCGGCCGTTATACTGCCCGCCCATGCCAAATGCAAAACGCCAAAGCCATCGCCGTCGATGCGCGCGCTTTCGCGTTCGGCCACGCTGTCCGGCATACGCTGGACATAGGTGGCAAGCAGCGCACGCAGTATTTCCTGTTGCGGCGGCGTCATCGCGGCGGCGGCAAGGCCCTTCGGCTGGGTGGTGAAACGCACGGCATCGATATGCTCCGGTGTCAAACCGATTTTGGTTTCTTCGTTGGTTTGAATGCGATCCATCAATTCAAGCAACTCGCCGGTAAATTCATTGCGCCATATCTTGCGTAAGTGCGGCGGCGCGTCACCGTCTTGAATGCGGCTGCGATTGCCGCCGACCAAATCTACCGGCGGCACCGGCGACAGCACCGCGCTGGCGCGCTGCTCGTCGCTCAGAGAATGCAGTAACTCAAAAGCCAGATCGGCCGATGCTGCCAGCGGCCGTAATAGGCGCCCGCCCAGCATCGGCGAGACAGCCGGATCGGCGCCGAAGAAGCACGGCGTGAACGCGCGTAGTTCGCCGCCGACTATGGTGTGGTGGATGGAAATATGATGACCCCCGAATCGCCAAGACCAATTATCGGCGCCCGGTGTGCCGAAGATTCGCAAGTAATAGCGCGTCGGATCGCGGCCGCGCTCATGCCCGAAGGCCACGCGAAAGCCTTCCAGTTCATCGAGAATATTCTCCAAACCCATAATGCTTGCGGCGGTGACATAACCGGCGCGCGACAAACCCGTCGCTAGCAAACGCATGGCGTGACGTTGTGGCGCCGCGCTCATTTCTCCTAGGGTGAGGCCGCCGTGATCGGTCGGTGTGTAAAACCAACGCAGCCGCTCTTGGTCGGAAGGAAAATCCCATTGCGCGACACTACGCTGCGCCGCGGAGAGCGAATCGAGCAGCGTTTGCGCCGCATCCGCCATGCGCAATACGACCGTGCGATCATCGCTCATTGTCCTGGTCCTCGAAGCCCGAATATCAAGTCAGGATCACCCGGCGTCCATGTGCCGTCGAATTGCGAACGCCGCCCGATCGCGCGGGTGCGCTCCAGCAGTTGCTTACCCAATGCCAATTGCCCCGGCTGCCATTGCGCGAGTGCCGTGGCGACATCGCTTTGACGCTCGAGCGCAGCGGCCAACGCCCATGCGTCGGCGGCCGCCTTGGCTGTGCCGGCAGCGGCATGTGGCCGCGCCACAAAAGCCGCGTCGCCAACCAAACAGATAGCGCCAAATGCCATTTTCGGAACTTCGATGTCGTACACCACTTGCAGAAAGGGTTGCTCGGCAGCGCACACCAACTGCGCCATCGGCGCCGGCAAACGCGCTTGCGCCACCGCGCGCAATTCACTTACGTGGTGTGCGGCCGCCACACCGGGCGGCAGCGAAATATCGCGGCGCACCCCTGCGTTGTCAGTGAGCACATTGTCCAAATCGCTGCCCGCGAGATAATTGCGATACCAGACGAAATTGAGCAGCCGCTCGCCGCGCAGGACCGATCCGTCTAGTCCGGGAATCGGATAGACCAAAATATGGCTATTTGCATAAACGAAATAGGTAATCGCGTTATCGAACAACGCGCACACAGCGGCGTCCAACTGCGCTTCCGGCACCATGCCGCGCCAGGCGACATAGCCGGCGTAGGCCGACCGCACCTCAGGCAGCAGGCGCGCACGCGCTAGCGAAGCGACACCGTCGGCCATGACGACGAGATCGGCGCGCTGTGCCGCTTGCCCGGCAAAGGCAAGCGCGACGCCGTTGTCCTGCGATTGCCATCCGGTCATTTCGTAACCGAGGTGATAATTTGCCGCCGGGAATCGCCTCAGCAGACAGCGATAGACCGTGTTCCAAGAGCTAAAGCGATAGGCCTGCGGCGCCTCGAATAGTAACTCAGCGTTACGATGCAAATAGCGAATGTATGCCGTCGGCACGCTTATCTCATCGAGCGCGACCCCGGCACGCTCGACCAAATAGCGTTGACTTTCGGGGAGAAAACCGATGCCGGCGCCGCGCTGCGCCAGTTCGACCGGGGAGCGCTCATAAATATCGACATCGGCGCCAAGATCGCGTAACAACAGCGCGGCATACAAACCACCCAGAGATCCGCCGACTACGGATGCGCGCATTTTCGCGCTAGCTTACGGCTTGCCGAAGGTGGCGATCTTGTCGACCGAGCACTCGAACAATACACGCCGCTCGTCCCGCGAGGGATCGCGCAACCCGTAAGGAGCGGGCTGCTTGGTGTATTTAGTCCAAATTTTGTCGAGTTGTTTGGTGACGCGCGCGCCTTCTTTCGGATCGTCCTCCAGAATCTCGCGCTTGACGGTGCACTTAATGCTCACCCAGTGGTACATATTGGCCGGGTTCACCAACAACAGCGTCAATTTGGGATTGGCGCGAATCCATTCGACCTTTTTGCGATGTGTCGCGACATTGACCAACACGGTCGAGCCTTCATAGTCAAACCACATTGGCGTCAGATTAGGCCGTCCGTCGGAGCCCAACACGGCAAAAATCGCCGCTACCGGACCATCCAGTAGCGGCTTGTAGATTGAATCGATATCGTCCAAAGAATTGATGCTGGCATGCCCGCCGACCGAAAACTGATTAGCTTGCACACCGTCAGCTACATCCAAGAACTTTGCCACTGCAATCGCCATGATTTCTCCTCGCTGTATATAGGTTTCGAGTGCCGCAATCGGTGCACGGCGCTTGAATTTTGTATCGCTCAACGTCGTGAGAAAGCTTAGCACGGACGCGCAGGGCGGTGAAGCATCCACCGCCTTTAGGAGCCCGCCGCCTTTTAGTGACCTACGCGAAGCGCGCCAAAATTGCTATAGTCCGGCATGGACGATTTGAACGCAACAATTCATTTCGCGATGATATCGAAATAGGGAGGAAAGACAGTGATAAAGTTTTCGCGCGAACATTTCGTACGCAACGCATGGACACTGCTGGCCACGCTGGCGCTGAGCGTGAGCTTCGCACCGGCCACCGCGCAAAATAGCAAGCCGATCCGAATTGGGTTGTCGATGGCGCAGACCGGCCCGCTCAGCGGCGCGGGGAAATCCGGCTTGCTCGCACTACAAATATGGCGCGATGACGTGAATGCGCGCGGCGGCTTGCTTGGTCGATCGGTCGAGTTGGTGGTGTACGACGATCAAAGCAATCCGTCCATGTCGCCGGGCATCTACACCAAGTTGATCGACGTGGATAAGGTCGATTTGCTTGTCGCACCTTACAGCACCAACCTTACGGCGCCGATCATGCCGCTCGTCAAGCGGCGGGATTTGCTGCTGATCGGCAATTTTGCGCTCGACGCCAATGCGCAAATCCGGCATGACAAGTATTTCAACATTATGCCGTGGGCGTCGGTCAAGGACGCAACCGTGCCGCTGTTCAGCCTATGCAAGAAGCTCGGTGCGAAGACCATCGCGGTGCTCGCGGCGGATGCGGAGTTCGCGCAAACCTTCGCCGATGGCATCCGAGCGGGCGTGAAGGCGAATGGCCTTCAGTCGGTGTACGATCAGAACTATCCGCCTAACACCGTTGATTTTTCCTCAGTCATCCGCGCCATCCGCGCCACCAAGCCCGACGTGGTGTTCGTGGCGTCCTATCCGTCGGATTCGAGCGCCATCATCCGCGCGGTCAATGAAATCGGAATCGGATCGAGCGTCAAGCTGTTCGGCGGCGGTATGGTCGGTTTGCAAAACGCTTCGATCATGGAGTCGCTTGGGTCGGCGCTGAACGGTGTGGTCAACTTCCATGTTTGGGCGCCGGAGAGATCGATGGAATTTCCCGGTGTGCGGGATTTCATTGCGCGCTATCAGGCGAAGGCTAAACAGGCGAATGTGGATCCGCTTGGTTTTTACTTGCCGCCGTTTAATTATGCGATCGGACAGCTTCTTGCCGAAGCCGTGACGGCCACTAAAAGTCTCGACCACAGGGTACTCGCCAAATACATTCGGGAGCATGAGATCAAAACCGTGGTCGGCGCTATTCGTTACGGCCCGACCGGCGAATGGGCAAATCCGCGCATCATCTACGTGCAGTTCCAAGGCCTCGCGGACAAAAACCTAGCGCAGTTCCGCAGCCCCGGCAAGCAAGTTATCGTCGCTCCCGATGGATTCAAGACCGGTGAAGCGAAGCCGTTCAGTCAGGGGCGGAATTGAGCGGCGCGTCGCGAGTTATACCTTGCAACTCGATCTCCTAGCCGAAGCGATAGTTGCCGGCATCTTGCTCGGATGCTTTTATGCAGCGCTGAGCGTCGGTTTGTCGGTGGCGTTCGGGTTACTTGATGTGCCACAAATCGCGCACCCGGCATTTCTGGTATTGGGCGCCTATGGCGCTTATTTCCTCGGACAATACGGCGTCGATCCGCTGCTCGCCGGTGTCTTGCTGACGCCGATTTTTTTTCTCGGCGGCCTTGCGGTTTACCGCTTCTATCACGCCACGTTCGAGCGTGGCGGCAGCGATGCCGGCCTACGGGGGCTGGCATTTTTTTTTGGGATCGCGTTTATCTTAGAGGTGGCGTTGATTCTGGCTTTCGGAGTCGACCAACGCATGGTCGAAGCGCCATACATCGGCAAAAGTTTCACGCTTGGTGAAATGCGCCTACCACTACGCATGCTGGTGGCGGTCGCCGTGGCCCTGGTGTTGACTGTATCGCTCTCGGCCTATCTTTCGTTCACCTTTACCGGCCGCGCCATTAAAGCGGTAGCGCAAGACCAGATGGCGCTGGCGCTAATGGGCGCCGATCCGGTTCGAATCAAACACTGGGCTTTCGCCATCGCCACCGCGACATGCGCGCTGGCGGGTGCGCTGCTGATTATTGTCAATCCCGTTGAGCCTGGGCTCGGACGCCTATACATCGGCCGAACTTTTTGTGTCGCGGTGCTGGCGGGCCTCGGCAGCATGCCGGGCACGCTTGTGGCCGGCATGATCCTCGGCATAGCCGAAAGCGTGGTGCTCACTTCCCTCGGCGCGTCTTGGGCGCCGGCGGTGGCGTTTGGGTTGCTGCTGCTGGTGCTGGCGGTGCGTCCGACCGGCCTGTTTGGGCGCTGAGCGTGAAGCGCTGGACCGGATTTTACATTGGCGTCGGCGCGATCTTGATCGCGGCGTTGGTCTTAACTCGCGTGATAGGCAACGAATATTTTTTCTTCGCCGGCTATGTGGTGTTGCAGTTCGTCGTGCTTGCCACGGCTTGGAACATCCTCGGCGGGTATGCCGGTTATGTGAACTTCGGCTCCGGCGCGTTCTTCGCCGCGGGCGCTTATACCACGGTCGCGCTGCTCAAGAGTTTCTCGATGCCGTTGGTCGTGCACCTGATCGCCGCCATGTGCGTCACGGGCTTGATGGGGTTCGCGATCGGCGCGATGACGCTGCGCTTGCGCGGCATATTTTTCTCCATCGCCACGGTCGCGATCGCCGTGATCTGCGAGACCGTGGTGATGAATTGGTCCTTGGTCGGCGGCACGCGCGGAACGACGGTGTTGCCCCCGCCCGCACCCGCATTGTTCGATTCTTACATGCGAATGCTTTTCGTGTTGATGACCGCGCTGGCGCTGCTCGCGGTCACGCTGGCGCGCTACATCGAAATTTCGTGGATCGGGCGCGGCTTGCGCGCCATTCGCGACAACGAAGAAGCGGCCGAATCCGTCGGCGTTCCTACGCTTAAGCTGAAGCTTTTCGCCGCGACTTGCTCCGGCGCGCTGATGGGCCTGGCGGGGGCGCCGTTTCCGC
>JALYOK010000566.1 GCA_030856925.1 Pseudomonadota bacterium | reverse complement strand
GGCGGGGGTGCTCCCACCAAGCAAGCGGGAAGCGGGCCCCAGGTAGGCGCCCCCGAGGGGCCACCACCGGGCCCGCCGGTCAAGGTAGCGATGGTGCGGGAAAGTGCCGTCACCGATGACGTTACCGCCGTCGGCACCTTGCTGGCGGACGAGTCCGTGGTGATTCGCCCGGAAATCGCGGGACGTATCGTCAAGATACATTTCAGCGAAGGTCAGCCGATCGCCGCCGGCGCGGCCCTGGTATCCATGGATACGTCTGACCTTCGCGCCAAGCTGGCCGCCAACGAGGCCGACGTAACAGTGAACCGCCAGCGCTTCGATCGAGCCAGGAATATGTTCGGCCAAAACTTCATGAGCCAGCAAGCGGTCGACGAAGCTAACAGCAATTTGTCCCGCGCAATGGCTCTGAAACAAGAGACCCTCGCGCAGTTAGCCAAGGCGGAAATCCGTGCGCCGTTCGCGGGCACCTTGGGCTTGCGCAAAGTGAGCAATGGCGCCTACCTTCGCGCCGGCGACGATATTGTCGCGTTGGAAGATATCTCGGCGCTGAAACTCGATTTTCGGGTCCCGGAGGTTTTTCTGAGTAAGATCACCAAGGATCAAGACGTAAACGTTCGCGTCGACACCTATCCCAAGGACACCTTCTCGGGCAAGATTTACGCTGTCGAGCCGGCTGTGGATGTGCAGACGCGAACCGGCATGCTGCGCGCGCGAATTCCGAATCCGGACAACAAACTCAAGCCGGGCATGTTTTCTCGGGTGACGTTGATTCTGGAAAAACGCGGCACGGCTCTGGTGATTCCCGAACAAGCCATTGTGCCCAAAGGTAACGAAACCATGGTGGTGAAAGTGGTTGACGGCAAAGCGGAGTTCGTGCCGGTGACAATCGGGCGGCGGCGTCCGGGCGAAGTGGAGATTGTTAAGGGCTTAGCGGTAAACGATACGGTCGTCACCGACGGTCAAATCAAATTGCAGCCGGGCGCGCCGGTAACGGTGATGGGTTCGCCGCCGCCCGCCGCAGACCAATCCAGTACGCCGAAAAGCTAGTTTCCATGCGCTGCGCGCCCTGCGCGCAGTTATGCCGAGGTAATCATGGTTCTTTCCGATCTGTCCATTAAGCGTCCCGTCCTCGCCACGGTCATGAGCCTTACCATCATATTGATCGGCATGATGGCTTATAGCCGGCTGACTGTCCGCGAGTATCCCAACATCGATGCGCCGACGGTGTCGGTGCGCACGGTCTATTTGGGCGCCTCGTCGTCGATTATGGAAAGCCAGGTTACCCAGCCGCTCGAGGATCAGCTTTCCGGCATCGAAGGCATCAAGGCAATCAAATCCCAGAGCAAGGACGAAGTAAGCGCGATCACCGTCGAGTTCGTGCGCGAACGCGATGCGGATTCCGCGGCCAACGATGTGCGAGATAGAGTGGCGCGGGCGCGGGCGCTCATGCCGGAGGGAATCAAAGACCCGGTGGTGGCGAAGATCGAAGCCGATGCGCAGGCCATTATCTGGCTGGCGTTTTCATCGAGCAAGCACGATACCTTGGCGATCACCGATTACGCCGACCGCTACGTGCTCGATCAACTCAAAGTTTTGCCGGGTGTGGCAACGGTCATCATCGGCGGCGATCGCCGCTTTGCCATGCGCATCTGGCTGGACCGCGATCGCCTGGCGGCGTTCGGCTTGACGCCGCTTGACGTAGAAAACGCATTGCGGCGGCAGAATATCGAAGTTCCCGGTGGGCGCATTGAAAGCACTCAACGCGAGTTCACTGTCACCACGCAGACGGATCTGCGCACCGCGGAGGAATTCAACAACCTCATCGTCAATGAGACGCAGGGCTATCCGGTCCGGCTCAAGGACATTGGCCGTGCCGAGCTGTCTGCCGAGGATTGGCGCAAGATCGTGCGCGTGGGCGGCAACGAAGCTGTTGGCTTGGGCGTCGTGAAGCAGTCCACCGCCAATACGCTCGACGTCGCGCATGCCGTGCGGGAGTTGCAGCCGAAGATCCAAGCTGGCCTGCCGGACGGCATGCAGGTTAAAGTGGCATTCGATTCGGCGATTTTCATCGACGAGGCGATCAAGGCGGTCAAGACCACGATCTTTGAAGCCTTGATATTGGTCGTGCTGGTGATTTTCCTGTTCTTGCGCTCGCTGCGTTCGACCTTGATTCCGTTTGTGACGATTCCCGTGTCTTTGATCGGCGCTTTTATTTTTCTTTACGCACTCGGCTTCACGATCAACATTCTGACCTTGCTTGGGATCGTCTTGGCCATCGGTTTGGTGGTGGATGATGCCATCGTGGTGCTGGAAAACATTTACCGGCACGTCGAAGAGGGCATGCCGCCCTACAAAGCGGCGCTGGTCGGCAGCAAAGAAATTTCTTTTGCGGTGATTGCGATGACCGTCACCTTGGCGGCCGTTTTTACGCCGTTGGCGTTCATTCCCGGTAATACCGGCAAATTGTTCAGCGAATTCGCCTTGACCGTCGCGGCTGCCGTGCTGGTGTCGGGTTTTGTCGCGCTTACCCTGACCCCGATGATGTGTTCGAAGCTGTTGAAGCATCAGGCCAGCCACAGCGCCATCTATAACTGGACCGAGCGATTTTTTGTCGCCATGAATAACGGCTATCGCCGCCTGCTGGGCAAGCTGGTCCGCCGCAGTGTCGCCGGACGTTTGATTTTTCTGGGGGTTGCGTTCGGCATCGCGGGCTTCGGAATTTTCATGCTTTTGAATATGCTGAAAAACGAGCTTTCGCCACAGGAGGACCGCTCCTGGTTCATGACCTATACCTTGGCGCCCGAGGGTTCCACGTTCGCCTACACTAACCAGTACGCGTTAGAGATCGAAAAAATTCTCAAGCAAGTGCCGGAAATCATGACCAGCTTCGTGGTTGTGGCGCCGGGCCTGGAGAAACCGAATCCCGTCAATATCGCCATGTCATTCAACATGGTGCAGCCTTGGAGTCAGCGCACCAAGAAAACCGGGCAGATTTCCGGCGAGTTGTTTCCGAAGTTCATGGCCTTGCCGGGGGTGCTGACCTTTCCGATCAACCCGCCCTCGCTGGGACAGGGTTTCCGCAACTTGCCGGTCCGTTATGTCATTCAAGCGCCGACCTATGAAAAACTGGCGGAATACAACGATAAGCTGTTGGCGAAAGCGCGGGACCCGAAATCAGGATTAATGCTTCCCGATTCGGACTTGAAATTGAATAAGCCGCAATTGAAAGTGTGGGTCGATCGCGACAAAGCCGCGTCGATCGGCGTGGAAGTGGACGAAATCGGCCGCACCGTTGAAACCATGTTGGGTGGCCGTCAAGTGACGCGTTTTCAGCGCGACGGCAAACAATACGATGTCATCGTGCAACTGGAAGACGCCGAGCGCGCCCAGCCAAATGACCTTACTTCGATTTTCGTCCGTACCCGGGACCGTCAATTAGTGCAGTTGTCTAATCTCGTTAGAGTCGACGAAGGCGTTTCCGCCAGCTCTCTCAATCACTACAATCGGCTGCGGTCCGCGACCATCGAGGCGAATCTCGCGCCGGGCGTGGCGTTGGGACAAGGGCTCGATTATTTAGACAAGGCGGCTACGGAAATCATGGGAGAAGCCAAGCTCACGGCCTACGATGGGATATCGCGCGAATTCAAGGAATCCAGCGGCGCGCTGGTGCTGACGTTCGCGTTGGCGCTGGTGTTTATCTACTTGGTGCTGGCGGCGCAATTCGAAAGCTTCCTTTCGCCGTTGGTGATTATGTTGACGGTGCCGCTGGCGTTGGCTGGCGCTTTGTTTTTTCTATATTGGTCCAATGGCAAGATTCCCATCACAATCGGTTTGATGATGGGCGCGGATATTCCTCCCCAGGCTGTCGCCAGCGTGGGAGGTACGCTGAACGTCTACAGCCAGATCGGCTTGGTCATGTTGATCGGCCTCATCACTAAGCACGGTATTTTGATCGTCGAGTTTGCCAACCAACTTCGGGAAAAAGGCAAAGACAAAGCGGACGCTGTAATCGAGGCGGCAACCTTGCGCCTGCGGCCGATTCTGATGACAACAGCGGCGATGGTGCTCGGCGCCCTGCCATTGGTGATGGCCACCGGCGCTGGCGCGGAAAGCCGCAGCCCGATCGGCGTGGTGATCGTCGGCGGTCTATTGGTAGGAACCCTGCTGACCTTATTCGTGATTCCCGTCGCTTACACGTTGCTCACCGGCAAACTAAAACGTATGCAGGAAGATGAGGTCAGCACCGGCGCGCACGTTGGCGTGCCATTGCCGGAGCGGGCGGCGGCTGGCTTGACGCGTGGCCGTATCGAGCCGGGCGCAGGCGGCGCAACCGAGGGCCGGGTCTCGATGCGGCGCGAAGAATAGCGCCGATCTCAAGTTGCTGCGCTTCTTTGGAAATAGCGGATGTTTCCTCCCTTTGAAGGGGAAGGACTTTTCGCTCACCGCAACAGCATCAAACAGAATGTTTCGCTAAAATACGCGCCCGACACAGGGCCTTGGAAAGTCGCGTTTCGCCCTTATATGTTGAAATCCAATTCAACATAATTGAAAGGGAATCATGATTACGTTACGCCGCTCTGCCGAGCGCGGCCATGCCGATCACGGATGGCTCAATTCCTATCACTCGTTTTCCTTCGCCGGTTATCAGGATCCTAATCACATGGGCTTCGGCCCATTACGGGTGATTAACGAAGACCGCGTTGCGCCGGGCCAAGGCTTCGGCACGCACGGACATCGAGATATGGAAATTATCAGCTACGTTTTGCGCGGCGCGCTGGAGCATAAAGACAGCATGGGTAACGGCTCCGTTCTGCGTCCCGGTTACGTTCAGCGCATGAGCGCCGGCAAAGGTGTGATGCACAGCGAGTTCAATCACTCGCCGGACGATCAGGTTCATTTTTTGCAAATCTGGATCGAGCCCAACGTCACCGGCATAGAGCCGGGCTATGAGGAAACGAAATTCGACGATGCGGTAAAAACCGGCAAGTTGCGTCTTATCGCGTCGCCCGATGGCCGCGATGGCTCGGTGACTATTCATCAGGATGCCTGTGTCTATGCGAGCTTGATGGATGGCGCCGAGACGCTGGCGCATACTTTGCAGGAGGGGCGCAAAGCCTATGTACATGTGGTGCGCGGCCAGCTCGATGTGAATGGCCAGACACTCACCAGCGGCGATGCGGCGAAGCTTAGCGGCGAAACGTCGATTCAATTGGCCCAAGCGAAAGATGCCGAGGTATTGCTGTTTGATTTGCCGTGAGTGCTGCGGGATCGAACAAGCTGGATTGAAGCCCTTGTTATTTTCGCTGGCGCAGCCTGACGATGCATAAAACAGGAATTCTTCGATGACACTTGATGACCGCTTTTACGAAGCGCTTTCGTTTGATTCTGACGCGCCCTCCGACGGTGAAATAAGTTCGACCTCCGTGGACGACGGCGATCTGCTCGACGCCTATTCCGACGCTTTGACGCGTGCGGTTGGAAAAGTGAGCGCGGCGGTAATTCATCTCGCCGCCTAGTGAGCACTCTGACACGGTAGACAGTTGGTCCGCCGCGAGGAAGTACTTTGGCGACGGCTATTTTGCCGTTTAGCTATTGGACCAGAACGGTGAGCCGGTTGAACTCTTGGGCAATGCGTTTGGTTCTTTCGAGGGTTCAAAAGCAGGCCGTATAGAAAAAGGTGGATATGATCTCTTTCATGTATCTGCTGACGGGCCTTGGTCGATTGAAATAACCCGCTACGAAATTCCAACGCCTACCAGTTTTCAGGACGGCCCAAGTGCGACCCATATGGCCAGTGATGAAGGTGGATTGTGTTGGTGCACGACCTGCCCCCATGCACTTGCAGAAAATACTGACCAAACCCCAGGACACACTGAGCCTCAGAACCTCTAGATTCGGAATCCCTCTTACGCTGCGATTGACAGAGGTCGTATGTCTTTGAGTTCGTCACGCTCGGTTTGTTGCGCATGATACAAATCCCAACGCAGCTGTAAATTCATCCAGAAGCCCGCTGACATGCCAAAAAACTTCGCCAACCGCAATGCCGTGCTAGGCGAAATTCCACGACGCTCGTTGATCAGTTCGTTGATGCGTTGATAGGGCACCCGAATTCCGTCAGCCAATTGGCGTTGGGTCAGATTCATCGGCAGCAAAAACTCTTCCAAAAGCATCTCGCCAGGATGAGTGGGTGCGCGGTTAGTGGGAACTCGTATCATGTTTTCCCTCTCCATTCCAAGTCAGTGGTAATCCACAATTTCAACCTCATCGGGATTCGACTTCCTCCACGTAAAACAAATCCGATATTGATCGTTGATGCGCATGCTGTACTGCCCCTTTCGGTCACCAGACAGGACCTCTAGTTTATTTCCTGGAGGGATTTTTAGTTCGTTCAAAGCAGTTACAGAATCAAGTTGATCAAGTTTTCGCCTAGCGACTTTCCAGAGCGCGGCTGGGCAAGTCTTTCGCGCTGCTTTTGTGTTCTTGCCGTCGAAGATGTCTTCGGTTGCTTCATCTTTGAACGCCACTATCATCGCAACATGATAACACGGATGTCATGCTATGGGGTAGCTTAGCTTTGACCACTGGTGCTGGCTGTTCAGGGATCACTAGTGGCGGCGAGTCTGTGCTTTTGGGCTGAACTACGGAGATATGGTTAGTTAGTCGCGCGCCACGACCCGGTAGTCGGGTCGACAGGCCGTTCGATAGGCATCCGAGTGATGCACGAGCGGATGGCAGCGGTGGCGCGTTCATCCATATGGCTGACCACATTGTCCTTGGTGAAGGGGATGCTCCCTTGCACCGCCAAAATCGCCCAGACAGCTGCCAAAACATCCGAACTTCTCCGTTGATCGCGGATAGTCTTGCGCCGTATCGATAAACGCTTGAATCATCAGCAAGCGTAGATCCTATGGTTTTTTGCAAGTTGTATTTCCGATTTTTTTAGGGTCGCTTGCTGGCGGCATATGCCTGCAACGCCGCACCACGCTTGCCTCGCCGACAATTCGTTGGGCTTCTCTGCGTTCAGCGCCAACCTACAACTTTGCCCACGCTACGCT
>JALYOK010000466.1 GCA_030856925.1 Pseudomonadota bacterium | reverse complement strand
ACCTTGCCTATCCAGCAAGACCAACTCATCGCGGCTTGCGATTGCAATGAAATCGAGGTTGGCAGCCATGCCGATCACGTCGCGCAGTTTGAAAGCCGTGGGCTTGCCGTCGAACACGGCGCCGTTTTCGCCAACGATCAGCCAGTGGCCGCTAGCCGCATAGCCCGTGGAGGGTGCCCCGCCACCAAGTCCATACCATGCACTGATCCAAGGCGCCTGGACGGAAAGCCGCGCCAGTCCTAGCTCTGCAGTGTGGTTAAGGGCCCAGCCCGTCAACACCAGGAATACCACAAACAGGCTGACCGCGACGCCGGTCCAGCGATGTAAGCGATGCAAAAAAACGCCGACCGTGCGGCGCGTGCGTCGAGCGGCTCGCGAGTGTCGTGATGTCACTTTTGCACGTGGCGATGGAAGTAAAGCGCGCTGCGCGCCATACGCTCCATGGCCCACACCGATAAAGTCGCGCCGGCGATGCCGTCGATCCGCTTGGACAAACGCCGCTGCTCCAACAGTTGCACGCCGTCGAATTGCCTAAGGAACGCCGGGTAGCGAACTTCCATGCCGCGGCTTTCGCGATAGATCAACACCCGCGCCCGTTCGATTCGGTCGTTCGCCACCACGAATCCGGCGGTAATGAATTCCTCTTTACCGATTTCTTCCAAAATCCAAGCGGTTTTGGCGCCGTCTTTCCAATAGCGTTGCCGAAGACGCGGCGGCGGATGGCCGAGGATTTTCTCCACTTCCGGTTGAATCTCCGCCGTAATCCATAGAATCGACGGTTGCGGAGTCGTACCGAAGGCTTCGGCAAGGAATGCGTCGGGCGCGAGATAAACCTGATCGTCAGCATCGGCGATGGGGATCACGCAGGCGATGAGGAAAATTAACAAGGATCGAAGTCGCCTGGGCATCCCCACTTGGTTTGATTTACGGGATTGTTGAAAAACGTAGCCAGGATGCCTGGATGCTAGGCGCAGACGGACGCCGCAGTAGTTTTTCACCAAACCCCTAAAACATGTATCCCACGCCAAGATTGAATCTATCCTTCTTCGGGTCTTCTTTGAAGTCCTGATAGTCGGCCTTTAACACCACTTGTGGATGCAGTTTGAAATTTACGCCCAACGTCGTCACCCGCTCATCGTTTTTGCTGTCCGCGCTGAATCCGCTCGGGACGCTTGCCTGGGTATTGTAACGTTCGTAACGGGCAAAGGGCGCCAACTCCATTTCGTCGCCGAGACGGAAATGGTAGCCGGCTTCGGCGTAATAGCCCCAGAAGGTTTCCGGCGCGATCTGAGCGCTGTCACCACTGCGGGCGATGGCGGCGGCGGTGATCTTATCGGCATCGCCCAAGCTGCCGCGGGCGTAGAGAGCGCGCAACTCCAAACCGCCGAGACGGTACTGGGCATGGACATCCCACAGCAACAGACGTCCATTCACGTTTTTCAATGCCGGGTCGCTGGCGCCGTTCTGACCCGTGTCGCCGGTGAACACGCTGGCGCCGACGGCCAAACCGGGAATGCCCCGGTAATTTAGGGCGCCGTAAAAGGCGAAATCATGGGCCGCGGCTTCCGACAGTTCGGTACGCATGGAACGAACCGCGCGATCCGGCCGCTCGAACTTACCCGCATCCATACCCGACATAATGCCGGCTTCGTAACGCAACCCTTGCACGATCTCACCGTGGACACCGATGCCCGCTTCGCGCCAGGTGGAAGGAATGATGCGGCTTTCCACTTCGTTACGCTCGACACCGAAAAACGTCGGCGGCTCATGGGTTTCGTTCAAAATGCCGAGGGGCACCAACATCGCACCGGCCTTTAAGTTGAACGAGTCATTGATTCGGTAATCGATATACGCCTGTTCCAATTCAACTGCGCCCGATTCCTCGCCGCCCTCGACCAGCGCGTGTTCCACTTCCAATTCCGAATAGAAGCGCAGCCGGTCGTTGAACTTGTGGCCATAGAACAGCACGAAGCGATGGAAATCGATCTCGTCTTTTTTGTCACCATCGCGGTAATTGTTGTAGTGCAGCTCACCGTAACCGCCGAAGGTATTGCTGCCGGGGGCCAAACCGCTCATCGTGCCCGGCATTGCGG
>JALYOK010000443.1 GCA_030856925.1 Pseudomonadota bacterium | reverse complement strand
GGCGCCTAGCGCAACCTGCGCTAGGCGCAGTTCCTCCGCCAGTAGCTCAAGTTGGCTTCGATGCAGGCGCGCTTTTTGTAAGTGTGATTCCGCTTGAGTGAGCGCTCGCATGTGACGCTCGCGAGCGGAGAAAACACCTTCTCCAGTGGGTTGCCAGCCGGCGACGCGTAATAATTCAGTTTTTAGACAGTCGATGTCTTGTCCCGTTTTGGCGGAGATGAATACCCGCGTCTGCGACACATCGGCCACGACCTCAATGGGTCCGTCCAACAAATCGATCTTATTGAACACCTGAATCACGCTGCGCTCGACTAAGCGTTCACCGATTGCGCGATCTTCTGCCGTAATGCCGACGGTGGCATCGATCACGTGCAGCACGATGCTCGCCTCAGCCGCGGCCGCCCAACTACGCTCGACGCCCAAACCCTCGACCACATCCTTAGTGTCGCGCAAACCGGCGGTATCGATGATGTGCAGTGGCACGCCCTCGATTTGGATCGGCGCTCGCACCGCATCCCGGGTGGTGCCGGGGACATCCGTGACGATGGCAAGTTGCTCGCCGGCGAGTTGGTTAAGTAAGCTGGATTTCCCGGCGTTCGGCCGGCCGATGATGGCGACTTGTATCCCGGAGCGCAACAAACTGCCTTGCTTAGACGCAGTGAATACTAACTTTAGTTTTTCTTCGACGGCATCCAAACGTCCGTGGGCATTAGAGGCTTCGAGGAAATCGATCTCTTCTTCAGGGAAATCCAAGGTGGCTTCCACGAGCATGCGCAGGTCGATAAGTTCCTTCACCAACGAATGAATGTGGGCAGAAAAATCGCCGGACAGCGAGCGCGCGGCGCTCTTGGCCGCTTCCGCAGTGGCGGCGTCGATGAGGTCGGCGACCGCTTCGGCTTGCGCTAAATCGAGTTTGTCGTTGAGAAAAGCGCGTTGAGTGAATTCGCCGGGCTCGGCCATGCGAGCGCCGAGTTCGAGACAGCGTTGCAACATGGATCGCAACACCGCATTACCGCCGTGGCCATGCAGTTCCAGTACATCTTCGCCGGTGTAGGAGGCCGGCGCGGGAAAATACAGCGCTAGGCCCTGGTCGATCAATTCGCCATGGGCGTCTTTGAAACCAGTCAAGGTGGCTAGCCGCGGGGCGGGAAGTTTGCCCAATAGCGACTGTGCGAAAATCGCTAAATTGCTACCCGACACCCGAATAACGCCGATCCCGGCGCGGCCGGCCGCTGTGGCGATGGCCGCGATGGTGTCAGCGTTTGGCATTTCCTTTCAGGGGAATAGCCTGTTCGGTCATGCGGTTGATCTGCCACTGCTGAGCGATGGAGAGGAGATTGTTCACCGTCCAATAGAGCACCAAACCCGCCGGGAACCATAGGAACATGAAGGAGAACACAATCGGCATGTACAGCATGATCTTGGCCTGGATCGGATCGGGCGGCGTCGGATTGAGCCTAGTTTGTAGGATCATGGTGGCGCCCATCAGAACTGGCAAAATGTAATAGGGATCGGCGGCGGAAAGATCCTTGATCCAGCCGAAGAACGGCGCGTGGCGCAACTCTACGGCCGCCAACAACACCCAGTACAAGGCGATGAACACCGGAATCTGAATCACAATCGGCAAGCACCCGCCGAGCGGATTGACCTTCTCGGTTTTATACATTTCCATCATCGCCTGATTCATCTTCTGCTTGTCGTCGCCGTATTGCTCCTTGAGCTTTTGCAACTTGGGTCCCAGCACCTTCATCTTCGCCATGGACTTGTAACTTGCGGCGGACAAGGGGAAAAACAGCAGCTTGATCAATATCGTGAGCACGATAATGGCGATACCCCAATTTCCCACCCAACCATGGATCACCGATAAAACTTTAAACAACGGCGCGGCGATCAAGGTCAACCAGCCGTAGTCGATGGTGAGTTCCAAACCCGGCGCCAACTTTGCAAGCTTCTCCACTTCCTGCGGACCGACGTAAAGCGGCACTGAGATGCCGCCCGTCGCGCCCGGCGCAATCGCGCCGGTGGATATAACCAACCCGGCGGTGTAAAGTTTCTCGCCGACTTTCTTGGTGAAGAACTCGCGGTCGACAGCGTTCTTCGGCAGCCACGCGGCGACAAAGTAATGTTGCAGCATCGCCAACCAGCCATTGTCGCTCTTTTGCGGATACTCGAGCTTGCCCTTGTCGATGTCCGGGAAGCCGATTTTTTGGAATTTTTTCTCCTCGGTGAACACTGCCGGACCCACGAAGGTACTGATACCGAACGGGTTGGAGGAAGGCGCTTCGCCAAACTTCAAAAACTGGAAGTAGGCGTCCGGGGTAATGACAACGGCGCCTTTGTTTTCGATCTCGAAGCTCACATCGACCACATAATTACCGCGATGAAACACATATTGTTTCACCACCGCGATACCGTTACTAACTTCACTAGTCAATCTTACCGTCAGTAAGTCCTTACTTTGATCAAGTTGATACTGCGCGGCATCTGCGCTAAACCTGCTTTTATGGTTAGGCAAACCCACCCCGATGAGACCCGATTGTGCGACGTATATTTGTGGCGTTGAGTCGTTAAAAATCACCAGGTTCCGGGTCTTGTCTTCGGACGCCTTATGTTTAACCAGTTCGACCTGCCTGATGTCGCCACCCAGGGTATCGATCTCCGCGATCATCAGGTCCGTGGTCACGCGGATCCGCTCGCCGCGGGCTAGACTTCCGCCGTCCGACGAAGGTGTGACTGCGGTCGAGGCCGCCGTTTTTGATGACGAAGGAATTGGCACGGAGTTGCTGGTGGACGATGGGGTAGCGTTCGACGGGGTAGTCGGATTCGGTGCGTATTGCCTTTGCCATGCCGTCCACAACAGAAAAGCGGAAAAGAAGAACACAAATAAGGCGACAAGGCGCTGTGTTTCCATAGTTCTCATCGGCTAAGGGACGGGATCGAAACCGCCGGGATGCCACGGATGGCATCGGCATATACGCTTAAACGCTAGCCACGAGCCTTTCATTGCACCGTAGCGGGCGAGGGCATCGGCGGCATAATTCGAACAACTGGGGAAAAATCGACAGTGGCGGCCAAAGAAAGGCCTCAATGTGTAACGGTACACCGAGAGCAACATCAATAATAACCTCACCATTAACTGAAGCGCCGCACAAGTTTACTAAGCTCCTCGCTTACCGTGACGATGTCACGGCGACCATAACGACGCCTGACGCGTATAACAAGATCGTTGTTTTGGAAAATCCGACCGTGCTGCCGAAACCAAGCCCGCAAGGTGCGCTTGCAATAATTTCTTGAAACTGCGGTCGGGCAAACGCGCTTGCTAACACTGATGCCGAAGCACGTAGTTCCAACAACATTCGGCGCTACGTAAAGCTCAAGGAATCGACCGCTAACCGATTCGTGTCGCGTAAATACCCGATCAAACCAGCCGCGATGGGATTCTTTTCGGCCTCGTTTCTCGGTTGCAGTCAAACCGCCAAGCGGACACGACCGCGAGCTCGCCGCGCATTGATCACGGCGCGGCCGCCGCGAGTTTTCATGCGGACCAGAAAGCCGTGTGTCCGGCGGCGTTTAGTAACAGACGGTTGGTAAGTGCGTTTCATGATCTTCTCGACGTAGCAAACCTATTATTACAACGGTTACCGACTTCGCTGTCAAGAGAGCGCATGGATACTCGGTCTCTGGGGCCTGTGGATAAGTCGATTTCAGGAAGATAGAATATCGATTGTTCATGCTCATAGCGTGCCTATAGCATAACCAAAGCAATCCTCTCGGTAATAATAAGTTACAAATAAATCAATGTGTTAAGATATGATCGATCCGTTCTGGCAGCAATGTCTGACCCATCTCCACGGCGAGCTTTCCCAGGGCCAATTCAATAACTGGATTAGACCGCTCAGCGTTGGCCTGGAAGACGGCCAAATTCTGCTGTTAGCGCCTAACAGCTTTGTTCTGCAATGGGTGCGAGACCGGTTTTTGAAGCGGCTCGAAGACCTGGCCGAAGGTTATTTTGGCCAGCGGATGCGGTTTATTTTGACCGTGCGCGAAGAAACGGCTTTGCCATCGGCGCCAGTAGAAGCGCCCAAGGTCATCAACAGCGTTGTTCCCAGGATTAGCAGTGGCGGCGACGACAACAATAATAGATTAAACCAGACTTTCACATTCAATAATTTTGTGCCCGGCAAGGCCAATCAACTCGCGCGGGCAGCGGCGAGGCAGGTCGCCGAGCACCTGGGCACCGCCTATAATCCGCTGTTCATTTATGGCGGTGTGGGTCTCGGCAAAACCCATCTCATCCAGGCGATCGGCAACGCCGCCCTGCAGTGTACGTCTAACGCCAAGATTCAATACGTGACGTCGCAAGACTACGTCACCGACGTGGTGCGCGCCTACCAGCACAAGTCGTTTGATAGCTTCAAACGCCGCTACCACACTTTGGATCTATTGCTGGTTGACGATATTCAATTCATCGGCGGCAAGTCGCGTACGCAAGAGGAGTTTTTTTTCGCGTTCAACGCCCTGATAGAAGCCCGCAAACAAGTGATCATTACCTGTGATCGCTTTCCCAAGGAGTTGTCCGACGTCGATGAGCGTCTGGTGTCTCGCTTCGGCTGGGGTTTGACGGTTGCCATAGAGCCGCCGGAACTGGAAATGCGCGTGGCAATTTTGATCGATAAAGCCGCCGCGGAAAATGTGGTGCTGGACGAAAGCATCGCCTTTTTTATCGCGAAGCATATCCGCTCCAATGTGCGCGAATTGGAAGGCGCCCTGAAGCGGGTGTTCGCCTACGTACGCTTCACCGGCACACCGCTGTCATTGGCGGCCACCCGAGATGCGCTGAAGGACTTGCTGGTTATACAAAACCGCCAGATATCGATAGAAAACATTCAAAAAACGGTCGCCGATTACTACAAGATTAAAGTCGCTGACATGTATTCCAAGAAACGCAATCGCGCCATCGCCAGGCCGCGGC
>JALYOK010000438.1 GCA_030856925.1 Pseudomonadota bacterium | reverse complement strand
TTCCAGAACGGCGGCAAGACAGCATCGTGGAATTTGCGAAACACATTGTGGCGTTGCGCCCACAGCATGGCGACGCTGATGATGGTCGGATCGAAAATTTTAACGGTGCCGCGTATGGTGAGACCTTTGCGTTGGGCCAGTCGCCGGCAATCCATATAAAGATATTTGACCTTAACCCATTCGCGCGGCGGGCGCTGGTCCACGCTGCCGCCGTATGTGCCCGTGAGATCGGTGTAAAACGGGTACCAGTCGAGTTCGATCTCAAACTCTTGCTCAAGTCGATAGGCTTCGTCTTTCGCCAGATAGGAATACGGGCTGCGATAGTCGATGTAAAGCGCGACTGTCTCGGTCATTCTACTGCGCGGCAGCGGCGGGTGCGTCGGGCGGCTCTTTGCATTCGCTGGGAATTTCCGATTCGACAATTTTTCGGCTGGAGGAATAGCGCACGCCGCGAATCATGATGTCTTTGCCCGTCGTTTCGTTGTGCGCCTTACGCATGAATTTAATCGAATCGAAATCGCCGTCGACGACATCGCCAACTGATGCAGCGTTCGCGCTGAACATGGTCACCAGTCCGTACTCATCGGGCTTTTGAACGATGGCCAGGTTGCACTTTGCGTTTACCGCAACGATGGTGACTGGGCCGGCGTAGGCGTGGGGCAGGCTGAAGGCAAGGAACGTAGCCACGGTGAGGGGTTGTATTTTGTTTTGACGCATGGGGATTTGGGATCTCTGGTATTTGAAAAGGTTGATTGAGGGGTTTCGCTTTGCTCTAGCCGTCCTACAGGGTTAGGTCTGGGGCGCCGGGGACCAGCTCGGCGGTGCGCTCGCCTTTGTCGCCGGTGAGTTGCAGCGACAGCGTTTTGATGTCCGGTAATTGCTCGAACACTTTCACGCTGATGGCGTCCGGTTTCGCACCGATGCATTCATAGCGATACGTCGCTTGAATGTTACCGAAGTCTCCGGCGCGCTTCACGGGTTTGCCTTCACGATCGACGGCGAACGCGGATCCGCTTTCCAACTTGCAGGCGCCGTTGCCGGGAAAGCTAAATAATTTTTCTCCTTCGCGCAAACGTTTTAACACGTCGGCCGGCGGCAAGCCGGGTTTGTCGGGGTCGGCAACCGCCATGGGCAATCGCAGCCGCGCCGTGACGACATTGCCGGCGACATCGATTAGCAGCGTGCCGTTGCGATATTCCGGCAACGCCGAACCATCGGCGAACGTGAGGCTTGGAAGGATAACGGCAATGCCGCCGATTGCCCTCAAACAAGCGAGGATGTGGTTTTGACTAGACATGCTTTCGTTCTCCAAGAAATTCATTTTATCCAGAACCATGCCCGTCCAGGCATTGCCTTAGTTCGGCAGTTCGGAATATCCCATCAAAAATCCGTCTACCGCGCGCGCGCACTGACGGCCTTCGCGGATCGCCCACACCACCAGCGACTGGCCGCGGCGCATGTCGCCCGCCGCGAAAACTTTGTCGACAGAGGTCTTGTAACAGCCGGCGCCATCCGTCGTTGCCTTGGCGTTGCTGCGCTGATCTTTCTCCACGCCGAATGCATCCAACACTTTTTGCACCGGGCTGACGAAGCCCATGGCGAGCAACACCATGTCCGCCTTCATGTGGAATTCGGTGCCGGGTACTTCCTGCATTTTGCCGTCTTTCCACTCAACGCGACACGCGACGAGCGTGTGGACTTTGCCGTTTTCGCCTTCGAAGCGTTTGGTGGCGATCGACCAATCGCGCTCGCAGCCTTCTTCGTGCGAACTGGACGTGCGTAAGCGCACCGGCCAGTAGGGCCAAACCGGATTTATATCTGGATCGGGCGGCGTCGGCAGCAACTCGAATTGGGCTACGGTTTTGGCGCCGTGGCGATTCGAGGTGCCGACGCAGTCAGAGCCGGTGTCACCGCCGCCGATGATGACGACGTGTTTGTCCGTCGCCCACAGGTCCGGAATATTCTTGTCGCCTGCGACGCGTTTGTTCTGCAGCGGCAGAAAATCCATGGCGAAATAAATCCCATCCAGATCACGACCCGGAACAGGCAGATCACGAGGCTGTTCGGCGCCGCCCGCCAAAATCACGGCATCGAAGTTATCCAGCACTTCCTTGGCGGGCACATCGCCGCCGATAAACTGATTGACGCGAAACGCCACACCCTCGGCGCGCATCTGTTCGATGCGGCGATCGATCAGATCTTTCTCCATCTTGAAGTCGGGAATGCCATAGCGCAGCAGGCCACCGATGCGATCGCTTTTCTCGAATACCACAACCTCGTGGCCCACCCGCGCCAATTGCTGCGCAGCCGCCAATCCGGCGGGCCCTGAACCGACCACGGCGACCTTCTTGCCGGTCTTATGCTGGGGAGGCAGCGGCAGCACCCAGCCCTGCTCCCAGCCCTTGTCGATAATGGCGTGCTCAATGGATTTGATGCCGACCGGATCGTCGTTGATGCGCAAGGTGCATGCTTCTTCGCAGGGCGCTGGGCAAACGCGGCCGGTGAATTCGGGAAAGTTGTTGGTGGAGTGTAAGGTATCGAGGGCGTTTTTCCAGTCTTTGCGGAACACCAAATCGTTCCAATCGGGAATGATGTTGTTTACCGGACAGCCGGTCATGCAAAACGGAATGCCACAATCCATGCAGCGCGCGCCTTGGGTGCTCGCCGCCTCGTCGCTCAAGTGCATAACGAATTCTCTAAAATGCTTCTTGCGAGCGAGCGGCGCCTCGTATGGTTCCGAGAGTCGCTCAAATTCCATGAATCCTGTTACCTTGCCCATTCCTGCCTATACGATGAAAAGCCCCAGGACAGGCCTGGGGCTTGAAAGTGAAACCGGGAAATTATGCGGCGAGCTTGTTGTTCTTTGCTGCGAGTTCCGTCAGCGCGCGCTTGTACTCGATCGGGAAAACCTTGACGAACTTGCCGCGCCAAGTCGTCCATTCGGCCAGGATCAGCTTCGCGCGTTCGCTGTGAGTCAATTGCGCATGTCGCTCGATCATTCCTTTTAGCAATGCTTCGTCCGTTTCGTCGCGATGCCAAATGTCACGGGACAACTTTGCTTCCTGCTCATGGATCGATTGCAGCGGCTCGACGGTCACCATTGACGAATTGACTCGCTGTTCGAATAGGCCGTCTTCGTCGAAAACATAAGCAATGCCACCCGACATGCCCGCCGCGAAGTTGCGACCGGTGCCGCCCAGCACCACCACGGTGCCGCCGGTCATGTATTCACAGCCATGGTCGCCCACACCTTCGACGATGGCCGTCGCCCCGGAGTTGCGCACCGCGAAGCGCTCGCCGGCGACGCCGCAGAAGAACGCATCGCCGCAGATCGCGCCGTACAGCACCGTATTGCCGATGATGATGTTCTCCAGCGGATTGCCGCGAAACGCCGGACTCGGCCGGACGATCACGCGGCCGCCCGACAGACCTTTGCCAACATAGTCATTGGCGTCGCCTTCAAGTTCGAGGGTAATGCCTTTCGCTAAGAACGCGCCGAAGCTTTGTCCCGCCGTGCCTTTGAAATTGACATGGATGGTCCCGTCCGGCAGGCCAGTATGGCCATAGCGCCGCGCAACCTCGTAAGATAGAAGTGTACCGACGGTGCGATTGACATTGCTCACCTTCGAATCGATCACCACGCGCTGTTTTTTTTCCAGCGCCGGTTGTGCCTGAGCGATGAGTTTGTGATCGAGGGCTTTTTCCAAGCCGTGATCTTGATTCTCGCGGTGATAGCGCGCGATCTCCGCCGGCACATCGGGCAGGTGAAAGACGCGCGAAAAATCGAGGCCTTTGGCTTTCCAATGGGTGATGCCGTCGCGCATATCCAATAGATCGCTGCGGCCGATGAGGTCATCGAAATTTCGCACACCCATTTGCGCCATGTTTTCGCGCGGGTCTTCGGCAACGTAGAAGAAGAAGTTGACGACGTGCTCGGGCCTGCCTTGGAATTTCTTGCGCAGGTCGGGATCTTGCGTGGCCACGCCCACCGGGCAGGTGTTGAGATGACACTTGCGCATCATGATGCAGCCTGAGACCACCAGAGGCGCCGTCGCGAAACCGAATTCGTCGGCGCCCAACAGCGCGCCGACGATCACATCGCGGCCGGTTTTCATTTGACCATCGACCTGCACGGCGATACGGCCGCGCAGATGGTTCAAAACCAAGGTCTGCTGCGTTTCCGCGAGACCCAATTCCCAGGG